>CAZLEC010000006.1:0-24046 GCA_964558245.1 uncultured Burkholderiales bacterium
TGGGCGACCGAGCACCACTTCCTCACCGAGTATTCCCACCTCTCCGCCAACGAGGTGTTCCTCGGCTATCTCGCGGCCGCGACCTCGCGCATTCATCTCGGGTCGGGCATCTTCAACGTCACGCCGCCGGTGAATCACCCGGCCCGCGTCGCCGAGCGGGTCGCGCTGCTCGATCATCTGTCGGAAGGGCGTTTCGAGTTCGGGATGGGTCGGGGATCCTCGACCACCGAGCAGCGAGGCTTCGGGATCGACGATCCCGATCTCACGCGCGACATGTTCGACGAAGTCGTCGCCGAGTTCCGCAAGATGTGGCAGCCCGACGAATATCCCGGCTTCAGCGGCCGGTTCTTCTCGATGCCGGCGCGCAACGTGCTCCCGAAGCCGTACTCCGCGCCGCATCCGCCCATGTGGGTCGCGGCCGGCAATCCGGCGACGTTCGAGAAGGCCGCGCGCATGGGTCTCGGGGTGCTCTGCTTCACGATCGGCGGGCCGGAGTCGATCAAGCCGCTCGTCGAGGTCTACAAGAACGAGATCCAGCACGCCGAGCCGGTGGGCGAGTTCGTGAACGACAACATCATGGTGACGACACAGCTGCTGTGCCTCGAAGACGGCGAACGGGCACGCGAGCTCGCCGCCGGGCTCGGCATGGGCTACCACCGGAGCCTGCTGCTCCGTTATCTCGACACGTTCCCCCGCCCGCCGGGCCTCCCCGAGTGGCCCGCGCTGTTGCCCGATCCCACGCGTGAGCAAATCGACGAGTCGATCGCCGCGGGCGACGTGGCCTACGGCACGCCCGACGAAGTCGAGGTGGCGATCCGCAAGTACGCCGACGCCGGCGTCGATCAGGTCGTGTTCGGGTTGCTCTCGTCGACGATGGAACGCGACCTCGCGGTCGAGACGATCGAGACCTTCGGGCGGCACCTGTTGCCCAGGTTCGACACTGATCCCGTGCACCGCTCGACCCGTCAACGGGAGGCGGCCGCGCCTCGGGCGTGAGATCGTCGCTCGAGCCCCACGACCCACGTCTCAACATTGTCGGGTTGTTGTGTGACTGTTGCGAGCCTTCTGCCGCGACCTCGCCGATGAACGTTGGGTAGCAGCCGGATCGGGTACTTGGGACGTCGCGCTCCGGGACGTTCGGCCCTGCCGCGTGCCGTCGCTCGTGCCGTTGTTCAGGTGAGCGAGCACGAACGGTGCGCTCCGCCGGACGATTGGCTCTCCGATGGGTGAGGACGAACGTTGAGAAGACCTCCGAGCCTCTGCCGGCCTGCTCGCAGCAGGCGCACGTGTGAGCACGGGTCGACCCTCGTCGAGCTCCTGGCCGCCGTCACGATCATGGGGACTGCGGTCGTCGCGTTGCTCACCGGCATGAGCACGCTGCTCGTCAACTCCGCGCAGAACCGGCAGGCGACGACCGCAGCAGTAGTGGTGCGTGACGAGGCCGAGGCGGTCGAGCTGGCAGTTGCGCAACCCGGCGCGTGGTGCGCGTCGTCCTACACGGTCGTTTACACGCCCCCGGTCGGCGACTCGGTGACATCGGCGTTCGGGCCGTGTCCGGCGAATAATTCCACTACCCCGCAATTCCAGGTCGTCACCGTCACTGCGACGGCGTTCGACGGCAACGCGGAAACGCTCGTGATCGCGGTGCGCAAGCCATGAGTCGCGGACGAACGTACGTGGGCCACCAGGGCGAGCAGGGCTCGGCGCTCGTGCTCGCGCTGCTGTTCCTCACCGTGTGCGGGGTGACGATCGGTGGGCTCCTGACTTTCATGAACGCGAGCTCATCGGCGACCACGGCTCTGCGTGTGAGTCGCGGATCCGACTACGACGCGTTGTCGGCGATGCAGGCCGCAATCGCGAATGTTCGTGTCGGGAACGCCTGCGGGACGGGTACAAGTGGTTACACACCAAGCTGGACGCTCAACGTCAGCACCCGAGGATTGCGGGTCGACTGCGTCGCGGTCGCGCCGCCGATCTACGACAGCACGACGAGTCCGCTGCCGCACAGCATGCCCAGCAACGCGTACGCTGCGCGCTCGACAGCGGAGTTTGGCGACCTCGTCTCGTTTGCCGGGTCGAAGCGGCGGCTCGCTTCCGTGACGGTGACGCTCGAGGACTGGGCGGCGCACTCCGCATACCCGACCTGGCCGGCCGCGGGTTGGCAATACCCGATCACGCTCGAGCTCTACACCGTCGACCGGACCGGAGCGACACCCGCGCCGGGCCAACTCATCGTGTCCAACACGCAAACCTTCACGATCCCGTGGAAGCCCGAGCCCGACCCGACGTGCACGACGAGCGGTTACTGGCGCGCGTCGGACACCGGCCTGTGCTACTCGAGCGTGCCGGCGAACATCACGTTCGACCTCAGCACGCTGAACGTGGACCTGCCGGACGAGGTCATCTTCGGGGTCGCGTTCAACACGAAGAACAACGGAACGGCTCCCACCGGTGTCGACGGACCGTACAGCTTGCTCAACATCGCGATGTCGTCGTCCGCCTCTGTCGGTACGAATGTCGAACCCGACGCCGTCTACCAGAACAGCACGTTCGGCGGCTCCTATGCCGACAACGGCGCGAGCGGCGTTGGAACGTTCCGCCGCGACACGGGTTGGAGTCCGTACACCCCGGCGCTACAGGTGGTCGCGACCGACATACCGAGCGCGTTGAAGCGCAACGACCTGTTCTCGGTGTGCCCGAGCACCGCGACCGCGCCGTGTCCCGATGCCGAGTCGCTCCTGCGCGCCAACGTGACCTTCTATGACGGCCAGAGTGTGGGGAAGAGCCTCGACGTACAGACGTGGAGCAACCGGTGAAGCACGCGCGGAATCGCCGCTGCGCGCCCGGCTCCGAGGCGGGCATGACGCTCATCGAGGTCATGGTCGCGGTCGTCATCGAGGGCCTCATCGTCGGCGCGTTGTGTGCCGCCTTCGTGGGGATACTGCGGGGGAGCACCCAGGTGAGCCAGAGCCTGGGCAAATCCGGCGACGCCCGGGTCGCGGCGAACTACATCGTGGGCGATGCGCGGAATTCGAGCGGCCCCGAGACCTCGCTGACCGACACGACCTCGTGCCCCGACCCGAACCCACCGGTCGCCGGTGCGGCAACTCCCGTCGTGCGCTTCACTTGGGACAGCACAAACGCGGCAGGAGCGTCCGCACCGAACGTCGTCAATTACGTACTCGTGTCCAACGCGCTCTTGCGCCGGCAGTGCGTGTCCGGAACGCTCGTCGGCGATACAGCGGTGGCGCATAGCGTCCAGAGCGTCAGCGTCGTCTGCGCGCCGACCGCGAACTGCACCGCGAGCCCGACCTCGATCACCGCGACAGTCACCGAGACGACGGACAGCAACGGACAGATCTACCGATACAGCGTCAACGCAAGCTTCGCCAAGCTCATCGACACCGGAGCGCCTGCAGTCCCTTCCTCGCTCGTCGCCCTCGGTGGAGGTACGTGCACCGCAGGTGCGGCTACCGGCGTCAGCGTCGCCGGGACCGCGACGATCCGGGTGTACGGCAACACGAAGATCAACGCTCCCGACATCACCGGATCGCCGGCCTGCCCGGCGCTGATCCTCGGCACGAGCGCCGGCAACTACACCGCGGGCGGAACCCAGATCCTCAGCGGTGGTTCCTGCGCAGTGAGCGGCAGCAGCACCTGCCCCGCCTACACCTCGTACGCGGCGGCCATAGCGAACCCGTACGCCGGGCTCGTGGCTCCTTCCACCGCGGCTCTCCAGAGTCAGGCCGGCTGCCCGGGCGGGACTGCGCAACCCGGTGTCTACGCGGCAACGCTCACGATCTCGTCCAACTGTGTCCTGGCCGGAGGCGTCTACGTGCTCCAAGCGGGATTGACGGTCACGGGCGGTTCGATCACGAGCGGCGCAGGCGGCGTTCTTCTCTACATCACCGGCGGAGCAGTCTCCGAGACCGGAAGCGGTGCAGTGACTCTCGCCGCGATGAGCTCGGGAACCTACGCAGGTGTGCTCGTGTGGCAAGCCAACAACTCGCCGATCAGCATTGCGAATACCGGGGCGCTGACGCTCACCGGCGCGATCTACGCCCGCGAGGCCCAGGTGCGGTTCTCGGGCAGCGCAGTCGCGACGAGGGTGAGCGCAGTCGTGTCCCAGTCAGTCGCGCTCTCCTCGACCGCGACCGTTTCGATCGGCACCGCATCGCCCCTCTCGATCGCGGTTCCGGCATCGCTCCCGGCTTGGACGGTGAACCGGCCGCTCTATCCGAACACCGCGATCGCTCCCGCCGGTGGCGACGGTGTGGCCTACAACTGGTCGGCTACCGGCCTCCCGACCGGTATGTCGATCAATGCGAGTAGCGGCGTGATCTCGGGCACGCCGACCGTGGCGGGCGTGAAGGCTGTCACGGTCACGGTGGGCGACGGCTCCGGTGACGACGTCGGCAGCAAGCTGTATTCGCTCACGATCAACGCGGCGCCGTCGATCACCACGGCATCGTTGCCGAACGGCGAGCTCGCCGCGGCGTACAGCTCGACCGTCGCCGGCTCGGCCGGCACCGCGCCGTACGCCTGGTCGGCGAGCGGCCTCCCTGCCGGCCTGTCGATGAACGCGAGCACGGGCGTGATCTCGGGCACCCCGACCGGCACCGCGGGTACCGCGTCGGTGGTCGTCACGCTGACCGACGCCGCCGGCGCGACCGCGACCGCCACCCTGTCGCTCGTCGTGGTCAACGCGCTCTCCATCTCGACCGCGTCGTTGCCGGCCGGAGAGAAGACGATCGTCTACAGCGGCGCCACGCTCGCGGGTTCGGGCGGCAAGACGCCGTATGCGTGGTCGGCGAGCGGCCTCCCCGCCGGGTTGTCGATCGTCTCGGGCACGGGTGTGATCTCGGGCACGCCGAACGGCACCGCCGGCACCGCGTCGGTGGTGGTCACGCTCACCGACGCGCTCGGTGGCACGGCGTCGAGCACGCTCGGATTGACGGTCAATCCGCAGCCGACGATCTCGAGCATCACCCTCGCGAACGGAACCGGCACCGCGGGCACGCTCGACAAGGGTGACACGGTCACCATCGTGTTCTCCGCGCAGATGAGCGAGGCCAGCTTCTGCTCCACGTGGACGAGCGGCGACGGCGCCAACCCGGTGCTCAACGCCAGCAACAACGTCACCGTGTCGGTCGCCAACGCGACAAATGACACCCTGAGCGTGACGAGCACGTCGTGCACGTTCAACTTCGGCTCGATCAACCTCGCGTCCGGTTCCTACGTCAGCTCGGCGACGACGTTCGGTGGCACCGGCACGAGCGCGTCCACGATCTCGTGGACGGCGACGACGCGCACGCTCGTGATCACGCTCGGCGCCAAGATCACGGGCGCGGTCGGAAACGTCACGACGAGCACTCCGATCTACACGGCTTCCGCATCGGTCAAGGACTCGGTGGGTGCGGTGCTGAGCAACTCGCCGTTCACACTGGCGGCCGGCAAGAAGTTCTGACCGCCGGTAACGGCGACCGGCACCGATCGACAAGACTCCCGGGATGGCACGTGCCGAAGCGCCCGCGAGCGAGGATCGGCTGCCGCGGAACGTGATCGTGCTGTCGTGGGTCTCGTTCTTCCAGGACGCGGCTTCGGAGATGCTCTATCCGGTGCTGCCGCTGTTCCTCACGAGCGTGCTCGGAGCCCCGGTTGCGGTCGTCGGCCTCGTCGAGGGCGCCGGAGAGGCCGTTGCATCCGTGATGAAGATCGTGTCCGGCCGGCTGGCCGACCTGCGGCAGCGGCGGCCGCTCATCGCGTTCGGCTATGGCATCTCTTCGCTGGCGAAACCGCTCATCGGCCTCGCGCAGGTATGGCCGTTCGTGCTCGTCGCGCGTGTCATCGACCGAACCGGCAAGGGGATACGCACGTCTCCCCGCGACGCGCTCATCGCCGACGAGACACCGGCCCCCCTCCGCGGTCGGGCGTTCGGGTTCCATCGGGCGGCCGACACCGCGGGCGCGGTCTGCGGTCCGCTGATCGGCCTCGGCATCTACGAGCTGCTCGGCGGTCATGCGCGCGACATGCGCCCGCTGTTCTTCGTCGCGGCCGTCCCGGCGATCGTGAGCGTGGCGCTCGTCGGGTTCGTCCGCGAGGCGAAACGGTCGCGACCGGGACCGTTGCCGGTTCCCGCGCCGGCTCGTGCCGAGTACCCGCGGCGCTTCTGGCGCGTCCTGGTGTTCCTTGCACTCTTCTCCGTAGTGAACTTCAGCGACGCGTTGCTGATTCTGCGCGCCCAGGCACTCGGTCTCAGATTCGTTGCGATCATCTGCGCCTATGCGCTCTACAACCTGACCTACGCCGGGCTCTCGTATCCCGCCGGCCGGTTCTCCGATCGGGTGCCGCGGCGGTTCGTCTTCGCGGCCGGTCTCGCGGTGTTCGCGACCGCGTACCTCGGCCTCGGCGTGGTCACGACATCGGGGTGGGTGTGGCCGCTGCTCGCGGGCTACGGGGCGTTCACGGCGCTGACCGACGGCGTCGGCAAGGCCTGGATCACCGACCTGTTGCCGGCCGAGCGTCACGGAAGTGGTCTCGGCCTCTACCAGGGCGTGATCGGTGGCGGCTCACTCGTCGCGGGGGTCTGGGCCGGCCTCGCGTGGCACGGCGACGGGCGGATCCCGCTGGTGATCTCCGGCGCCGTGGTCGCGATCCTCGCGGTGGCCCTGCTCGCGTTCGGGACGCGTCTCGAACGCCCGAGCGCGAGGATGGCGGCGTGAAGCTCGGCCTGTTCAGCATCAACATGGGGTCGTCGAGCCGGCCCGAGACGCTGACCGCGGCCGCGCGCGCGGCAGAGGCGGCCGGTTTCGAGTCGGTCTGGGCGGGGGAGCACGTCGTGTTGCCCGACCCGCAGGTCGCGCCGTCGCCGATGGCGCCGCAGGATCCGGCACTCGACCCGCTGGTCGCGTTGGCGTGGGCGGCCGCGCACACCTCGACGCTGCGTCTCGCGACCGGGATCGTCATCCTGCCGCAGCGCAATCCGGTGGTATTGGCGAAGCAGGTCGCCAGCCTCGACGTGCTCAGTGGCGGTCGGCTCGTCCTCGGTGTGGGTGTCGGCTATCTCGAGCCCGAGTTCCGGGCGATCGGTGCCGACTTCGAACATCGCGGCGCGGTCACCGACGAGTACCTCGACGCCATGGAGCGCCTCTGGTACGACGCCCGCCCGGAGTTCCACGGCCGGTACGCCGACTTCGCCGGTGTCGACGCCTACCCGCGCCCGGTGCAGCGCCCGATTCCGATCGTGGTCGGCGGCCACACCAACCGCGCGTACCGGCGCGCCGTGGCCCGCGGTCAGGGTTGGTACGGCTTCGCCCTCACTCCGGAGACCGCGGCGACGTGCTTGGCCGGCCTGCGTTCGGCGGCATCGGATACGCCGAGACCGGCGGAGCTCGGTTCGCTCGAGATCACGGTGACACCTCGGGGCCGGTTGACCCCGGCGACCGCGGCCGCGTTCGCGGCGCTCGGCGTGAACCGGCTCGTACCGTTCCCTCCGGCCACGGCCGACGGTGTCGCCGAGACGATCGACTCCGCGCTCGAGGCAGTGCACGGCTTGTGAACGCGGGGAGCGCCGCGCCCTCGCACATCTGACCTGTCAGCGCGAATCGCCCGTCCGATCCTGGTGTTTCCCCGCGTGTTCGCGTTCGGCGGCTTGGCGCAGGCGTTCGAGCGTCTGCTCCATGCCGACGCGGAGGTCGGTACGCCGATCGCGCCGGGCGAAGAGGACGCCGATGATGAACCAGCCGATCGGGCTGAGCGGGTCGGTGACGCGGTACGACTCGGTCACGAGAGTGCCGCTGCCGTCGGGTTCGAATTCGTAGATCCACTCGACGGTCCCCGCGAACTTCTCGGTTCGCGCGAACGCGAACTTCTGCGCGGCCTCGACGGCTGTGACCACCGGCTTGTTGGTCCACGGCGGGCGGTTCGGCACTTTGTTGCGCGCGGCGAAGCGAGCGCCGACCGCGGGCCCGGTTGCGCCGTCGAGCCAGGTGCAGCGCAGGATCTCCGGGCTGAACTCCGGCGTGCGGGTGACGTCGGCGACGAGCTCGTACACCGTCGCGGCCGGCGCCTCGATGTGCACGGACACGGAGTCGTGGTCGAGTGATTGCATCAGCTTCTCCTCATGGTCTGAGTTCGACGATCATTCCGAAGCGGCGGCGTGCAGCTGCGCGTAGCCGTCGGCGAGCCCGAGCAGCGTCTTGGTGCAGTCGCCCTGGTACGCCGGTCCGTGCATCAGTGCGAGCGTGTCGATGTCGAGCTCGGCGAGCTCCCTGATCCTCGACGCGGTGGAAGGGGTGAGCGCGGTCGGCGCACCGAACGCCTCCGCGGCCATGGCGACCTCCACGATCTCGTCGGTCGTTGTCGGCGCGCTCTCGCCGAAGCGCGTGAACAGATCGCCGCAGAACAACGTGCGGGTCGTCTCCTCGTAGAGGACGTGCGCATCCCAACCGTGCGGGAGGTGCGGGGTGTCGATGTTGCGCACCGTCCGGCCGCCGAGGTCGAGCACCTCGCGGTCGGCGAGCGGACGGGGAGCGCGGTCGGCGAGGTCGTTGACCTGCACCATGCACGCGATCTCGCCGTGCGCGACCGTCGCGGCCGGGGCCGCGGCGAGGAACTGGTTCATCGCTCCGCACTCGTCGGCTTCGACGTGGCCGAAGGTGATCCACCGCAGCGAGTCGAGCGGCACGACCCGCGCGACCGCGTCGGAGACGAGCGGAAACAGCGCGCGCAGGCCGGTGTGGAAGAGCAGCGGCTCCTCGGCGCGCACGACGAACTGATTGAACATGATGTTGGCATCCGGAACGAAGGTCGACAGGCGGAACACTCCGTCGGCGATCTCGTCGATCATGGTCTCTGTCATCACTTTTCCTTCTTCGGGTCGGGCGGGGCGGCTCCCACGCACGCGAGGAACATGTCGACCGTGCGGTCGATCAACCGGGCCCAGCGGGTGCCCCCGGGATCGTTCGCGATCTGTTGGTTGGTCAGGCCGCTGATGAGCGCGGTCCAGATGTCCATGGCGTCGGGGTCGGTGATGCCGTGCGCCTCGAACTGCGATTGCACGCGCGTGTACATCTCCACCGCCGGCGCGTACGCCTCGGGCGAGGGTTCGAAACCCGGGATCGTGCGCTGGAACAGGAGTTGCGCCCGCGCCGGGTCCGACGTCGCGAATTCGAACATGCGCCGCGCCATCACCCGGAGCACCTCACGCGTTTCGGTCGCCTCGACGTCGGCGGTGACGGTCACGAGTGCATCGCGCGTTCCCTGGGCGAACATCGCGTCGTAGATCGCGTGCTTCGAGGGGAAGTACTGGTACAGCGACGGCGCGCGCATCCCCACCCGCTCGGCGAGATCGCGGAGCGCGAGGGACCCGAGCCCGTGCTCGCGCACCAGCCCCCAGGCCGCGTCCAGGATCTCGGCCTTGGTCGCCTCGCGGCGAACCGCGCGCCGGTCGGACCGGGGCGGGGTGGGAGCGTGCTCGGAGGCTTGCTCGAACATTGTTAGGACAATCGCACAACGTTCGACCTTCGTCAAGCGGCCTCAGGTCGGAGGGGTGAGCGACGCTTCGGGGAGGATCGGTTGGAACAGCTCGATCGGGTTTCCCGACGGGTCGTCGAGCAGGATCTGCTTGCCGCCCACGCCCGTGACGATGTCGTTCCGGAACTGGGTGCCGTGTTCGCGGAGGGTCTTGACCGTGGCCTCGAGGTCCGGCACCTCCAGCGAGAACCGGTTCCAGCCGCCGGGGTGCGGGACCCGGCCGTCGGGCATGGCCTGCCCGCCGCCCGGCCCGCCCCCAGGCGCGCTGAGCACGAGGCGGAGGTCGCCTCGCGTGAGCATTGCGAATGTCGGAGCCGGGTGCATCTGCTCTTTGAAGCCCAATTCGTCGCAGTAGAAGGAGATTGCGGCATCGACGTCGTCGACGATGTAGCGAACGCTGACAGTTGCCATCGGGCGGTCCTCCTGGTCATACGAGGGGTCGTATCAGAGAACGTAGCCATGTCGATTGGCCATGACTCTGCGTCCGAAAAGCCCGTCTACCTGTGAATTTGCCGTGTACTCGATCCGGATGCCGGGTATAAGAGGGGCACGTGGCCTCGTAAAGAAGCGCAACCACAGTTGCGCTACGCGTAAAATGTTGATTTGAGGTTCCGTCCTCTTGCGCATATCGTGCGAGTCGCATGCTTGGAATGACGAGAAGGAGCCCCAATGCCCGCTGCGAAAAGGGTTCGCAAGTCGAGTGGCCAGACCGCGCGCCGTGCGGCTGCGCCGGCCACCCGTAGGACCGTGAGCAACGCCTCGAAAGCTCGGGGATCGCGCACCATGAGCGCCGCGCACAAGAAGGCGTTGGCGGAAGGCCGCACTATGTCGGCGGCTGTCGACCGTTACCTTGTCGCCGTGAACACGCCGAAGCGCAGGGGTCGCAAAGTCACGAAGGCGACGCTCGAGCAGCGGCTGGCCGACGCGCGTATTCGACTGAAGACGGCGACCGGCGTCGAAAAGGTATTGGCCGCTCAGGAAGTCCGCGACTTGCTGGCGAAGACCGCGCAACTCGATGCCGCGGGGGGAACCGACGTGAAGAGCTTGGAGTCCGATTTCGTTCGGATCGCAAAGCGGTTCAGCGAGAATCGTGGGGTCGGTTACCGCGCGTGGCGCGACGCCGGTGTGCCGGCCGAGGTGTTGAGGAAGGCGGGCGTCGCGCGCACGCGCGGCTGAATCGGGCCCGACTCCGTACCCTCGAGCGTCGGGTCGGGTCTCGACCACGCCGAGCACCCGCGAGCCGACAACCCATCCCGAACGCGGCGAGCCGGGCCGGGAGGGCGCTCCGGCGCCGGCGCGCGCCCGCCTGTTTACGGGGCGTTTACAGCGCAGTCGTAGAACCGGGAGATGCCGCCCAATCCGGCCGTTGCCGGGTCCGTACACGCGTCTCTGGCCCCTCCCGGCCCGGGCCGGTGGGTTGGCGGCGCGCGCACGCGTCGCGTGCGCGCGGCGTTCGAAGGTTGACCCCGACTGACTCGCCGGAGGAGGCGTCATGTCCGTACGACCGCCGACTCGCGAGGCGGCCTCGACGGCGCCCAACCGGGTTCGCGGCGTCCAAACCGTGGACCGCTACCTGCTGGCGCTCGACGGTGTGATCGAGATGGACGGCTCGGCGTTCGAGGCGCTCGAGCTCGAGTTCATCCAGGAGGCCAAGATCTTCGCGCTCCGGGTCGGCATCAGCTACGGAGCGTGGCTCGACGTCGGGGTGTCGACGCAGGTGCTGATGCGAGCGGGCCTCGCGGCCGAGGTCGACATCGGCGCCGACGTGAGCAGCTGGTGAGCACCCTGCGCTGAAACCGCCGCCGCGCGCAGGTACCTGCGCCCGCTCGAGGGCGGGGTCAGCACCACCGAGGGCGTACGAGGTGCCACGGTTGTGCGCGAGGTCGCCGTCCGTCAGGGTCGAAGCACCAGTTTCCCTCGAGAAGGACGAGCATGAAACCTTCCAAGACGACGCTCGGCACGGCGCTCGTGACCGTCGTGGCCCTCGGAGTGTTCGCCGGCGCTTGTAGCAGCAGCAGCAAGAGTGGCAGCAGCGACACGACGCCCTCGGTCGTCACGACGACCACCGCAGCCGGTCCGACCACGTCGAACGTGACCATCACCGCCGGCGACTACGCGTACAAAGGCCCGGCGCTCACGATCAAGGCCGGCCTCGTGAACGTGACCTTCGTCAACGAGGGATCGGTCGCGCACGAGATGGGCTTCATCAAGGTCAAGGACGGCACCACTCCCCAGGAGCTCACGAAGAGCCTCGCCCAGGCCGGGCAGGGCGGAGCGCTTCCCGCCACCGCCCTCGCCGGGAACGGCGTGCACGACACCCCGCCCGGCAAGACGACCGTGACGCAGTTCAACCTGACACCGGGCCAGTACGTCGCGCTGTGCTTCGACACCGGTGTCGCGGGGAGCACGAAAGACGTACCGCCGCACTTCATGCGCGGCATGTACAAGCAGGTGACGGTCACCGGCACCGGCGGCGACGTCCCGCCGACCGCCGACTCGACCTTGGTCGCCCACGACTACGGCTTCGACGTGAGCGGGCTCAAGTCAGGGACGCACACGGTCGCATTCAAGAACATCGGCCCGGTGCAATGGCACTTCGCCGAGATCGTCGTGTTCCCGAAGGGCACGACGGTGGCGCAGGCACAGACTGACGTGCCCAAGTTGCTCGCCGCGGGCGACGGGCCGCCGCCCGCCGGTGTGCCGCAGCCGCAAGACGTCGCGTCGTCGCAGCTCGCCAGTCCCGGCTACGGCAACACGTTCACGGCGACGTTCGAGAAGGGCCGTACCTACGTGGTCCTGTGCTTCTTCACCGACAAGACGGGTGGGGCGCCGCACGCGATCTCCCACCACATGTACAAGGTGTTCACGGTGTCCTGATTGCTTCGACGCTCGACGCCGATCGCGGCCCGGGTCGTAGACCCGGGCCGCCGGCGTCGGCCGAGCGTTCGCGCCGGGCGCGGCTGCGCGCGGCGCGAACGGCGTAGCGTTGCCACCAGTGTTCCGCTCGTTGCTCCGTGAGGCGAGGTTGCGGCGAACGGCGAGCGTCTCGGTGCTCGCGCTGGTCTCCGTCTTCGCCACGACCACGGGTGTCGGCGGCTTCGTTGCATCGATCGGCGCCGCGACGTACGCCGCGACCTGTGTCGCCCGGCCGGCCGCGGTCCCGTCGGACCCGGAGCTTCGCGACGTCACCTCTGTGCAACACGGTCGGATCCGCACCTACACGCTGGCGTCGCCGGCCGTGGGCGTCACCCACGTCAATGTGCTGCTGCCCGAGCACTACGACCCGCACGCGGCTCGTCGGTACCCGGTGTTGTACCTCTTGCACGGCGCGAACGGGAGCTACGCCGACTGGGCGCGCGTGACCAGCGCCGGCGGCGAGCCGCAAGGTGGCGACGTCGTGGCGCGCGTCGGGTCGCTCCCGATCATCGTCGTGATGCCCGACGACACGGGATTCGGCTCGTACACCGACTGGTACGGCATCTCGACCGAAGACGCCGCGAAGCGCCCCGCACCCTCCACTCCCGCGTGGGAGACCTACCACGTCGACGAGTTGATCCCGTGGGTTGATTCCACGTTCGCGACGCAGGCGAGCGCCTCCGGCCGTGCCATCGCCGGCCTGTCATCGGGAGGGGCCGGCGCGGCGAAGTACGCGACCGCGCATCCCGGCCTCTTCGGATACCTCGGGACGTTCTCGGGCGCGCTCGACAACGACCTCGTCGACTCGACGGTCAACTGGTACACAGTGCTCAACGGGCGCAACTCGTCGACGACGCCCGACAACCGCTGCACCTTCGGCGATCCGTTCCCGCAAGATGCAGGAAATTCCGCCTACTACTGGTACGACAACGATCCCACCTACGAGGCCGCGAACCTCACCGGGGTCAAGGTGTTCGTCGCGTCGGGAAACGGAACGCCGACGCCGGCCGACGCGCGCGCCAACAAAGTCGTCGTCGCCGGCCAGGGCGCGATCGAGCGCATCGTCGACGACATGAGTCACCACTTCGTCGCGGAGGTACGACGCGCGGGTCTCGCGGCGAATCTCACGACCGATTTCTTCGGCGACGGTGTGCACGGCTGGTACTACTGGCAACGAGATCTCACTGCGTTCCTCGAGTGGCTCCGGCCGCAGCTCGGCAAGGAGGTAACGCGCCCGACCGAGTTCTCCTACCGGTCGGCGCGGCTCTCGTCGGAGGCGTGGGGATGGTCGTTCCGTCACGACTCCGGAGTCGCGCGGCCCAACCTCAACACTGCGGCGGAGTTCGTGTACCTGACGCGCGTGTCGACCCGCGGCTTCTCCGCGGCGGGTGACGGGGCACTGCGCGTGACCACGCCGAGCGGGTCGTACCCGCCAGGCGACTCGTTCACGGTCGTTGCCGGCCGGGTCACGCAGAGGATCAAGGCCGGCCGCGCCGGTCGGCTGACCTTCCGGGTCGTGCTCGGCGCGCCGGTGGGTCACTCGCAAGCGGCGTTCCCCGCGTCGGGACCTCCGCCCGGGATGCCTCGGGTCGACGTGTCGATCTCCGCGGTGCCTCGGCCCGTGCACGGCGCGTCGCGCGCGTGGCTCGTGGTGTTGGTGGCGGCGATCGCCGCGGTGGCCGCGGCCGCGCTCTCGTTCGTCGTGATCAGCCGGCTGCGCGGGCGGCTCTCGCCGCAGCGCACTTCGTCAACTGATCGCGGCGGCGCCGATCGTGAACTCGGTGAACGGCGATCCTCCGAGTGATCCGAAGAACGGCTCTTCCGAGAAGTCGAAGATCCCGCCGTCCTGCGCGACCATCATGTAACCGGCGCCGTAGCGCGCCAACCCGATGACGGGACGCGCGAGCGGCACCCGGCCCATCGATCCGAGGAACGGCGCGTGGAAGGCGAACACCCCGCCGTCGGCGGCGACGAGCCAGTATCCGGAATTGTCCCCCGTGGGAACGAGGCCGACGACGGGCTGGTTCAGGTGTTGGCCCCCCATCGAACCGCGGAACTTCGCGTCTCCGAACGCGAACACGCCTCCGTCGAGCGCCACCATGTAGTAGCCGTGACCGGTCGGCGTCGCGACCGATCCGATCACCGGACCGTTCAGCGCGACGTTGCGCATGTCTCCGTAGAACTTCGCGTCGCCGAACGGCAGCGCCCGGCCCCGGCTGGTGAACAGCCAGTAGCCGTGGCCGGTCGGCGTCGACGAAAGGCTGGACACGACGGAACCGAAGAGCACGTTCGGCGGCGCGTTGCCGTACCAGTGCGCGTCGCCGAACGCGAACACCTCACCGTCGGTGTCGACGAGCCAGTAGCCGTTCCCCGAGTTGGTCGGTTCGATGTGTGTGAACGCGGACGTTGCAGTCGCGGGCGCGTTGCCGATCGCCGGCGCACCGCCGAAGCCGTGTACCACCCCGCTCGTGCTGAGCGTCCAGTAGCCGACGCGGTGGTACACCGACGACTCGCCCGACAGGTCGAACGATTCGACGCCGATCGAATCACTGGGAGTCGCGTAGGTGCCCGCGAGTGAACCGACGAGCGTGAGGGACGCGGATGCCAGCTCGCGGGTGCCGTGGGTCAACTTGACCCCGAGCGCTTCGGGAGCCGCGACCGTGCGGCAGATCTGCACGAGCTGCGCCGTGCCGGAGAGCACCGCGCCGTCGGATCGAACGAAACGCGCGGCTCCGTGCGCGATGGTCGCCTCGCCGTCCTTGGCGCAGGTGCTGTCGTTCGAGGCGAACGTCATCGTGTACGTGCCGCGGCCGAGTTGCCCGCTCGTGTCGTAGTGGCCGAAGTGCAATTGGCCGCCTTCCAGGGAGAAGCGCACGCGCCCGCCGGCGCGTCCGAAGGCCCCCTGCACGACTTGCGGTGTCCTCGGCGTCTCGCGCGTCGGTGTGACCGCCTCGGGTGCGGCCGAGGCGGTGATCGGGGCACCCACGACCACCGCGACGAGTACGACCAGACCGATGATCCAGGCTTTGCGCATGTTCCCTCAGCTCAGTTGGGGGCGGCGGAGCGTCCAGTCGGCCGCAGTCTGGAGATCTTCGGCGAGTCGCAGGAGCATCTCGTCGGCGCCGTGTGCGGCGACGAGTTGTACTCCGACCGGCAGCCCGCCGTTGGTGTGATGCAGCGGTAACGACAACGCGGGTTGGCCGGTGAGGCTGAAGGGGGCGAGCAACGTTCCCATCTCCCGCGGCCCGGGGTTGCCTCCCAACGGCCAGGCCGGTTGAAAGGTCGTGGGGGTCACGAGGAGGTCGTGATCGTCCCACCACACGACGATGCGCGCGGTCGCGTCCGCGATCGCCTGCCGGGCGCCGTGCAGCCCGGACTCGTCGCGTGCGGCGTGACGCTCGGCCGCGTCGAACACGGCGTCGTCGAGCTCGCCCCGCCGAACCGGTCTCCCGAGCCGGTCACTCATCCAGCGGATGACCGGCGGGCGCACGGCGTCGCTCGTGACCACGAACGCGTTCGACACGTCCGACCACAGGTGCTCGAGGGCTCCGGGCCACGCGATCTCGACGTGATGGCCGAGTGCTTCGAGCATCGCGCCCGCGCGGTGCACCGCTTCCGAGCACGCGGGGTGTACATCGAGCCCCGTTTCCGGATCGTGGTCGAGGAGCCCGACGCGAAGTGGCCCGGTGGCGGCGGCCGGCACGGAGCCGGTCAGAGCCGTGAACACCGCGCCGAGATCTTCGGCGTGCCGGGCGAGCACGAAGTCGCGCCACGCCGGATTCGGCGGCTGACCGGCCGGTGGTACGCCGCTGATTCGACCCGCAGTCGGGTTGAGCGTGGCGAGTCCGCACAATGCCGCCGGACACCGGAGCGAGCCGGTCGCGTCGGAGCCGTGCGCGATCGGCACCATTCCGCTCGCGACCGCCGCCGCCGGGCCGCCGCTGGAGCCGCCGGCCGATCGAGTCAGGTCCCACGGATTCCGCGTCGGCTCGAAGCCGCGCGGTTCGGTGGTCGCACCGTTGGCGAGGGCCGGGCACGCGCCCTTGCCGACGATCGAGAAGCCGGCGCACTCGAACCGTTCGGCGAGCGCGGTTGTGGTCGGGGATCGGTGGCGCGCATCGCGGAGCGCGGCGACGCCGACCCAGTGCGGCGTTCCCGCGAGCTCCTGGCCGGCGTCCTTCAGCAGCATCGGCACGCCGCGGGCCGGGCGGTCGAACAGCGGGATGACGACGGCGTTGACGACGCGGTCGTAGCGTTCGATGCGCTCGATTGCCGACGCGTGCAACTCGGCCGCGGTCACGGACCCATCGCGCAACATCCGGGCTTGCGACACTGCGCTGACCCATCGGAGGTCGTCCACGCGCCAAGTGTCGCACGCGGCCGGGTTCGTGGTCGCGTCCGATGCCTACGCTGCGTCGGTCGTGTCGTGTCGTGTCGGTGACGGGAGATGCTCGGATGACTGAGGTCCCGGGGTGCGCGCTGGACGCGTTCGGAAGGGGCTCGTGGCGGCGTCCCGAGGTCACCGGCTACGGGCGACTGCCGATGACCACGTACTTCCCGCGCGACGACTTCCTGTCGCTCGACGGCGCCTGGTCGTTCTCAGTGCACGAGCGGCCGGAGGAGGTGTGCACCGACCACACGGTCGGCTCCACCGACGGCTGGCCGCTGATCGAGGTCCCCGGCTGTTGGACGATGCAGGGCTTCGGTGCCCCGCAATACACCAACGTGCAGATGCCGTTCGCGGGCCCGCCGCCGCACGTTCCCGATCGGAACCCCACAGGCGTTTACCGCCGCGAGGTCACGGTGCCGGCGGCGTGGTGTGATCGGCGCATCGTGCTCCACGTCGCCGGCGCGGAGTCGGTGCTCTACGTGCACGTCGATGGTGTGCCGGTCGGCATGGGGAAGGACTCGCGGCTCCCGCACGAGTTCGACCTGACCGGTGTGGTCGAGCCGGGTCGGACGTTCGCGCTCGCACTCACGGTCGTGCGGTGGTCCGACGCGACGTACCTCGAGGACCAGGACCACTGGTTCCACTCGGGTCTGCACCGGAGCGTGCTCCTGTACGCCACGCCGCTCGTGTACATCGCCGACGTTCACGCCGACGCCGGCTTCGACCCACGGACCGGAGCCGGTCGGCTCGACGCGCGCGTCGCCGTCGGCGCAATCGCAGCGCCGCCGAAGGGCTGGACCGCGCGCGTCGAGGTCGCGGGCGCTCGGGTCGAGGCCGAGGTCTACTTCGAGCATCCGAGCTGGGTCGTCAACTTCCTCCGCTTCGAGGGACGGGGCGCGGTCGCGTCGGTGGCCGTCGCCGGCGTCGATCCCTGGAGCGCGGAGACGCCGAACCTCTACGAGGTGACGGTCACGCTGATCGACTGGCAGGGCGCGGCGGTGGATGCCGTGACGCTCAGCGTCGGGTTCCGCCACGTGGAAGTGCGGGGCTGCGAGTTGCTGGTGAACGGCCGGCCGGTGCTCGTGAAGGGCGTCAACCGCCACGACCACGATCCGCGCCGGGGCAAGGCCGTGACGCGCGCGTCGATCGAAGCCGACGTCGTGCTGATGAAGCGTCACAACATCAACGCCATCCGCACGTCGCACTATCCCAACGACGCGTACCTCTACGACGTCTGCGACCGGCTCGGCATGTACGTGCTCGACGAGGCCGACATCGAGGCGCACGCGTATCTGCGCAGCCTCAGCAAGGACCCCGTGTGGTCGGCGGCGATGCTCGAGCGCATCATGCGCATGGCGCTGCGCGACAAGAACCACGCCTCGGTGATCATGTGGTCGCTGGGCAACGAGAGTGGCGCGTCGCCGATACACGTCGCCGCAGCCGCGTGGCTCCGGGCGTGGGATCCGAGCCGGCCCGTGCACTACGAGGGCGGCCTCGGAGAGGATCTGATCGCGACCGGTGAGCGCGATGTCGCGGCGAGCTTCGCGCGACCGCGACCCGAGAGCGACGTGATCGCGCCGATGTACCCCGAGGTGCACGACCTCGTCGACTGGGCGACGCGCTTCACGCCTGATCGTCCGCTGATCATGTGCGAGTACATCCACGCGATGGGCAACTCGTGTGGTGGTCTCGACGAGTACTGGCGCGCGATTCGCGCGCACCGCGGGCTGCAGGGCGGCTTCGTGTGGGACTGGGTCGATCAGGCGCTCGTGCAGGTGCTCGCCGACGGCACCGAGCGGCTCGCGTACGGCGGCGACTTCGGCGACGAGCCCAACGACGGCGCGTTCGTGTGCGACGGTCTCGTCGCGACCGATCGCACACCGCACCCGTCGCTGCTCGAGCTGGCGAAGGTGATCCAGCCGGTGCAGATTCGGGCGCTCGACGCCGCGCCCGGCGTGCTCGAGGTCACGAACGAGCACGCGTTCGCGGATCTCGCGTGGTTGCGGCCGTCGTGGGTGGTGCAGGTCGACGGTGTGGAGGTCGCGGCCGGCGAGCTCGAGCCGCTCCCGATCGCGGCGGCGGAGTCGGGCCGGGTCGAGGTTCCTCTCCCGGTGCTCGCGCTCGAGGCCGGGCAGCATGCGCACCTCACGCTGTCGTTCCGGACCGGTGCCGACCTACCGTGGGCGGCCGCCGGCCACGTCGTGGCGTGGGAGCAGGTGCTGATCGCATCGGCCCCCGGTCGCTCGCGCGCGCCGGGTGCCGTGCCCGCGACGACGCGCCGGCCCGATGCGCTGGAGCCGACGATCGTGCTCTGGCGAGCCCCGATCGACAACGAGACGTTCGGTCCCGGCCACGCGCAACGTTGGGAGCGGCTGGGTCTGCGCGACGCGGCGTCGCTCGTCGACGCGACGACCGAGGTCGTCGACGCCCGCGGGTTCGTGGTCCAGCACGCGGTGGAGATCCCGGACACGCTCGCCGACATTCCGCGCGTCGGCGTGCGGCTCCGGCTCGGTCCGGGTGTGCGAACCGTGGAGTGGCTCGGCGTCGGGCCGCACGAGTGTTACTCCGACCGCCGCGCGAGTGGTCGGTTCGGGCGATGGTCGACGCCGGTCGACGAGTGGGCCGTTCCCTATGTGCACCCGCAGGCGAGCGGCAACCGGATGGGTGTGCGCTGGCTGCGCTTCCTCGACGACCGGGGCGAGCCGCTGCTGGTGATCGACGAGCTCGATGATCTCGAGGTCACGGTCGCACGCGTGACCGACGAAGAGTTCGCCGCGGCCGGTCATCTCGAGGAGTTGCCCGAGCGCGACGAGTGCTACGTGTGGATCGACGCCCGCCAGCGCGGCGTGGGCTCGGCTGCGTGCGGACCCGACACCGCCCCCGCGCACCGCATCGGCCCCGGCGCCTACAGGTGGTCGTACCGGCTGCGCTAGGAACCTCGTCGGGGCCGGCCGCGTGGGCGCGGTCGAGGATGATCGTCACCTTCGGCGCACTAGCGTTCGGCGCGACGCGGCGCGGTCGCGAGAGGAACGAGTGCAGTTGGACGCTGACCTGCTGAAGTCCTTTCACCGGCAGATCTGGACGCAATGTGAGTTCGCGCTCATCGCGTACGACGACCTCGGACTGCAGATCGCCGACGCGTCGGTCGCGCTCGAGTGGGCCCGCGGTCGTGATACCGAGCTGACCGGCCTTGCGAAGGACGAGATGGTGGTGCGCGCGCGGGAGATCGCGATGCAGTGGAGCGTGCGGACCTGGCAGCCCATCCAGGCGTTCATGACCTCCGCGACGAACGTCGCGCGGGCGCTCTGGGGTCAGGACTCGAAGCGCCTCAACGAGCGACAGCCGCTCCGACGCAGTCTCGAGGTCGAGAACTCCTCGCCGCTGCGCCTGATGTCCATGCACAACAACTTCGAGGCCTTCGACGAGCGGCTCGATGGATGGTGGCGATCGTCGTCCGGCCATGACTTCGTCGATCTGAGCTTCGACGGGGCCGGTGGCCCGAGCGGGGGTCGTCTCGAGCAGGAGATCTTCCGGAGCTACGATCCGGCGACGGGAGAGCTCGTCTTCTGGGGTCAGCGGTACGAGTTGCCGTCAATCGTCGCTGAGATCGAGCGCATAACGCCGCTCGCGAGTTGGGGAGCCGGCTAGATCCGGACCGACGGTCTCGGCGTCGGCGACCGCGACCCGGGGAGTCTTCGTCCAGTTCCACCGGCCCGTCGCGATGCGGCCCCAGGCGAGCGCGGTCGCCGTGATCCAGATGTAGCTGTAGGCCGTGAAGGCGACGCCGTAGGCCGGTACCTCCCACCACTGCAACGGCTTGGCGGCGTGGCGCTGATACGTGAAGAGGAACACCATCAACGGAGTCACGCCCACGACCAATGACGCGACGCGAAGCGTGCTCCCGTCGCCCAGGAAGGCGAGGAAGGTGTTCTGGGCGTCGAGGAGGTGCAGGCTCGCCGCGACGCCGATGATCAGTTGCGCGAACACGACGACAACGGTGACGACGAGCAAGAGATAGAGCGACAGGTCGATTCTCGCCGTCACCCGAGCCTTCGACGACCGGTAAAGACCCGGCAGATGCTTCCAGCACTGGTAGTGACCTTGGATCCACCGAGTCCGCTGGCGCAGTAATGGCCGCCACTTCGTGAGCCCCTGCTGGGTGACGAACGTGTCACGGCAGTACCGCGTCCTCCACCCCGACTGCAGGAGTATGAGCCCGAGATCGAGGTCCTCGGTCAGCGCGTTCTGCGACCACGGGCAGTCGCCGAGGCCGATCAGCGCGGAGAGCCGGGTGAACTGGCCGTTCCCCCCCAAGCCGGATGAGCCGAACCGGTCCCGGGCGATCTGGACCAGGCAGCTGAAGCCGACGAACTCCATGTCCTGCATGCGCGCGAGGAGTCCGTCGGTTGCGTTGCCGATCCTGACGCCGATCTGGACCGAGCCGACCTCGGCCGCGTCGAAGTAACCGCACACGGTCGAAAGCCCCTGGGGCTCCAGGCCGCCGTCGGCGTCGACGATGCCGACGATGATGTTGTGGGGCGAGGCGCCGTGGAAGCGTGACCTGGGTCTGGCGGCGTCGCGCACCACTCGGTACGCCTGGTTGAGCACGTCGCTCTTGCCTCGCCCGGCGACCTCGGGCAGCCGGTCGACGGCAATGATCCGCCGGTCGCGCCGCGCCCAGGCGCGAGCGATCTCTCCTGTGCGGTCGGTCGATCCGTCGTTGACGACGACGATCGCCAGGCGCGGGTAGTCGATCGAGGTGAGATTCTCGAGTGTCGCGTCCAGCACCAGCTCCTCGTTGCGGGCCGGAACCACGAGGACGAACCATTGATGCCGATCTCCGGGCTTCGGACGACGCGGGCGCGACTTCGAGATCGCGAACAAGGCGGCGTAATACACGACGACGGCGAAGACGAAGTACGACATCGCGGTCAGCACGGTGCTCGCCATGGTCGTCAGTCCCGGACGAGGATCTTGTCGGGGTCGACGCTCAGGTCGGCGAGCAGCCGTTTCGCGATGCGCGAGCCGGCGTGCCCGTCGCCGAAGGGGTTCGGCGCGAGCGCCATCGCGGCGTGAGCCTTCGCGTCGGTGAGCAACTCCCGGACCGCACGGCTCAGCTGCGCCGGATCAGTGCCGACGAGGCGCGCGCAGTTCGCCTCCAACGCCTCGGGTCGTTCCGTGGTGTTGCGCGCGACCAGGGCGGGGACGTGCAGCGCAGACGCCTCCTCCAACACGCCTCCGCTGTCGGTCACGACGAGGGACGCGTCGGCGAGCGTGGCGACGAAGTCGAGATAGCCGAGGGGCTCGACCAACCGCACGTACGAGTTCGCGGCCAGGGCCGGCATGATGCTTTCCCGCACCGGCGGGCTCGGATGCATCGGGAGGACGAGATCGAGCTGGAGATCGCGCGCGATCTCGCCCAACGCTTCGCAGATTCGGTACATGTCCGAGCCTTGCGTCTCTCGTCGGTGCAAGGTGACGAGGAGCCGCTGACCGCCGGTGCCCGGTCGGAACGCGCTCGTCCCGAGCCCGTGCTCTCGTACCCAGAGCATGCTGTCGATCACCGTGTTGCCGGTCATCTCGATCGAGTCGCCGCGGTGACCTTCGGCGATCAAGTTCCCGACGGCTCGTGGAGTCGGCGCGAAGTGCCACGTCGCGATTTGGCCGATGAGGCAGCGATTCACTTCCTCCGGGAACGGGTTCGCCGGGTCGTGTGAGCGCAGGCCGGCTTCGACGTGGGCAACCGGCACCCCTTCGTGGAACGCGGCCAGCGCGCCACAGAATGCTGTCGTGGTGTCACCTTGCACCACGATCGCGTCGGGACGATGCGCGACGAGCTCTTCGCCGAGCGCGCGCATGAGACGAGCGGTCAGCAGATTCAGGCTTTGACGGGGCCGCATGACGTTGAGCCGCGCACCGGGCACCAGGCCGAGCTCTCGGGTCAGGTCCTCGACGAGCTCCTCGTGCTGGCCGGTGAGCACCAGCCGGACTCGTGTCGACGCGGCGAGTGCCCGCACGACCGGAGACAGCTTGACTGCCTCCGGTCGCGTGCCGAGCACGACCGAAACCAACTTCGTTCGGGGCCGCCCGTCGACACTCAACCTGACGTCTGCGTCAGTAGGAGGAGACCGGCAAGAAGAAGAAGAGGCCGAACTTCTTCAGGTGAACGCTCGTCTGGTACGTGTTGCCCGACTTCAGGTCGACGGTCTTGGTCGTGCCGTGCGCGTCGTGGTGACTACCGCTCCCGCTCACGACCGCCAGGACGTAGTTGCCGTTGCGGAGCGACAGCGTCTGACGGTACGTGCCGTCGGCCCCGGACACGATGGTCGCCAAGGGATGGTGGGAGTTGTGCTGCGAGTCGAGGACCAGGATCTGTACTCCGGAGACGCCGTTGCCCTTCGAGTCCGTCGCCTTGCCGTACACGACCTCGCTCCCGGGCTGATCCTTGTGACCGGCGCGGTGTGAGTCGTGCTTCACGTGAACGCTGATCGCCCAGGCAACGCTCGTCGGGGCAACGAGGTAGAGCGCACCTACGAGCAATACGCCGACCGATGTGCACGCGACGACGACGTTGCGCAGACGCGCGGGCCGCCGGCGTCTCGCAGAGACACGCTCCGCCGATCGCTCCGTCCCTGATTCCGTGGAAATGGACATCGGTTCCTCGTCTCAGTGGTTGGCGTTGTTGATGCCGGTAGTGGTCTGGCCTGCACTGACGGCGACTGCGGTAGCGGTGGCCTCGCTCGCGGCCCCGTTGTACCAGTTGTTCGTCGGTGACGCCTTGCCCGGGGGATAGAACCCGATCTTGTAGGTCAAACCGGCCAGGAGGTTCGGGAGGGTGTAAACGCCCGAAGCGTTGGTGCAGCTCCCGACCCCGGTGTACAGGAGGGCCTTCGGGCCCGAGGCGTAGTCGGCGTAGACGCACGTTGCAGTGTTGCCCGTCCCGGTCACCGTTCCGCTGATGGCTCCGAACGCGCGCATCGCGGCGTTGGTGCCGGCGCTCAGGTGGTTCGCGGTGACCGTCACCGCCGTGGCCTGGGCTTGGAAGTCCTGGCCCGACGACCACTGCGTCGCGTGGGCGCCGCTCGTGTCCAAGAACGCGACGTCGTAGGAGCCGGTTGCGGCGACCGGCAGCACGTAGGTGCCGCTGGATCCGGTGCAGACACCCGGGTCGGCGGTGCGTGCGCCGCCGTGTGCGTACAGGTAGAC
>CAZLEC010000007.1:0-18265 GCA_964558245.1 uncultured Burkholderiales bacterium
ACAACATGTGCTGGGAGCAGGACTACCCGCACTCCGACTCGTCGTGGCCCCGCGCGCCCGAGGAGCTGGCAGCCGTGGCCGCGCAGTTCGGCGTGACCGACGCCGAGCTCGACAAGCTCACCCACGAGAACGCCATGCGCTGGTACCGGTTCGATCCGTTCGCGCACCGACCACGCGAACAGTGCACGGTCGGTGCGCTGCGCGCCGAGGTTCCCGGTCACGACGTGGCGATCCGCGCGATGGACAAAGGCCGCTTCGCCGACACGCCGAAAATGACGCTCGGCGAGCTCGCCGAGAACGCGACCGCGTGATGGCCGAGAAGAGCGAACTGCGCGACGACTACTCCGGATCGTTCGACCCGGGAGTCGGTCTCGCCGACTTCTCCCGGCGCGCGCTCGCCCGGCTCGGCCGCGAGTACCTGCTCCACGGTCATCTCCAGGACCGGGTCGGGATCCCGCTCGTGCTCGCGGCCCACACCCGTCAGGACATGCTCGACGTCGCGATCGAGGAGTGGATGGCGGCGAGCCCGCTCTATTCGCTGCGCACCCAGCGCGCGCTCGACTTCGGCAACGCCGACGTTCCCACGATCTTCAAGAACATCCAGCTCGACATCGGCGCGCCCCATCAGTTCATGGACTTCCGCTACAAGGTCGACGACCCGAATCACGGCGAGTTCTGGCTCGACCATTGCGGCGCGCTGATGGACGTCGAGCCGATGGGCGAAGAGTTCGTGCACGGGATGTGTCACGACATCGAGGACCCGACCTTCGACGCGACGGCGGGAGCAACCAACCCGTACGCGCAGGTGCGGCCGATCCACCGACCGCCACGCGTGCCGGCCGGCCGGGTGCCCCACTGTCACTGGCGGGTCGTGATCGACCCCGAGCACGGCGAGCCCGTCGAGCCGCACCCGACCATGCGCATCATCGGCGAGTCGGAGATCGCGCGGATCGGCATCCACGACCCCGGCCGCGATGCCGAACCCGGCGGCTGGTTCGACTACTCCGGCAACTTCGATCCCGACTTCACCCTCGAAGACCTGTCGCACCGCGCGCTCGTGGTGGCGCTGCAGGAGGTGGCCGTGCAGACACACCTGCTCGCGCACGCCTACCTGCACTGCGTGGCGAGCCGGTGGGGGCTCGGTGAGGCGCACGCCAACGCACCGCAGGTGTTCACCGGCACCGCGGGGGTCGCCGCCGGGAGGCTCCCGGCCGCGCTCGGCATCACCGGCGACGACGCCGAAGCCATCGCGAAGCTGCTCCAGCTCCACCCCGTGTTCCAACCGCGTGCCTACGTGGCGCCCACCATCGACGTGCTCGACGACCTGACCGTCCGGTTCGCGCTGCACGACGCACCGTGCTTCCACGAGCGCGACGACCTTTCGTGGCTCGCGTCGATGACCGCCGAGCCCTCACCCGCGCTCGACGCGATTGCGCGCGCAATCAATCCGCGCGCGTCCAGCACTCCCGATGCGGCACGCGGCGGCGAGCGACTCGCCTGGCGGATCGCGATCGACCCCGATGCCGAGCCGGCCCCGCCGTCGCCGAGCGTCGAGCTCGCGCGTATCTCGACCGGCGCCACGGTCACCTTCTTGCCCAGACGCGATCTTCGGCGATAACGCTCTCAAGGTCGGGCCGACGCTCGCCGATACCCACCGCTGCAGCGCGGCTGGGCTGTCTCGCGCTTTCACATCTGCCAGCTCGTCACCCGGTCACGCGCCCTCGGCCGCACAGCTGCGCACCGACGCGTGACTTGGCCCCTGACCTGGGAGAACGTCATGCACGATTGGCTCACGTTCGAATTGCAGCGCCGCGTCAACCATCCGTTCGACTACGTCGCGAAGATGCTCGCCGACTCCACCGTTCTGGAAGCGGGCCTCACGCTCGGTCTCGACGGAGAAGGGCTGCTCGTCCTGCAGGCGCCGTTCCGGCCGGCGTCGTTCCCGTACGAGCAGGCGCTCCACGCGCCGGCGGTCCTCACCTCCAACCGGGGACGCCGGGTCGCGCTCGTCCGGTTCGAGGTCATGGCGTGGTCCGACGACGCGACCTCACTCGCGCTCCGGCCGCTCTCGACCCGTCCCGATCATTGGACCTCGCATCACATCCAGCACTACTTCACGCTCGGGCATCTCGGTGTCGACGCGGTCGCCCACATCGTTGCCGAACAGACGGCCGCCATCTCGTAGCATCCGCGCCGTGGACGTGGCCACGGATCCTTGGTTCGCGCGCCGGCGCGTCGACGACCGCACGTGGCACCTGTGGGAACCGCACGTGCACCCGTTCCTGCGGTGCAACGTGTGGCTGGTGCGCGGCCGTGACCGGTCGATGCTGGTCGACAGCGGACTCGGCATCGTGAGCCTGTCCGCGGCCGCGGCCGATCTCCTCGACCAGCCGATCGCGGCCGTCGCGACCCACTCTCACTTCGACCACGTGGGCTCGCTGCACGAGTTCACCGACCGGTACGCGCACGCGCAGGCGGCGCCCTACCTCTCGAGCTCCGACGCGATCGGCGGTGGGCTCCGCCGCGCGGGCTTCACACCGGAGGCGTGGCAGTACTTCACCGACTCCGGTTACGTGCTCGACGACGAGTTGCTCACCGCGCTCCCGAGCGCCGACTTCGACGTCGACGCGTACGCGGTCGTGCCGTGCCGCGCCAACCACGAGCTCGCGGAGGGCGACGTCGTAGACCTCGGCGACGTCGCGTACGAGGTGCTGCACCTTCCCGGGCACTCACCGGATTCGATCGGCCTCTTCGATCGCGCGGGCGGCACGCTGTTCTCCGGCGACGCGGTGTACGACGGGCCCCTGCTCGAGGGTTTCTACCCGGGCGGTCCCGACGCGTACGTCGCGACGATGGAACGCCTGCGCGCGCTCCCGGTGCGCGTCGTGCACGGCGGTCACGAAGTCAGCTTCGGCCGCGAACGCCTCGTCGAGATCTGCGACGCGTTCCTCGCGCGGGCCGGTTAGCGAGCAGTCAGACGAGGCGCGTGCCCGGAACCGACGCGAGCGCGCCACCCGACTGCAACTCGCGTACGGCCGGAACCGGATCGGGATCGGCGAAGAGGTGCCCGTCGCCGAAATCGGCCGGCCGCCCCGTCGCATCGAGCACCCAGAACGACGCCTCGAGCGCGATGCCGTTGGGGTCGGTGAAGTAGATCGAGCGGATGAAGCCGTGATCGACCACGTCGGTGACTTCGCAATCGGCGCTCTTCAATCGCTGACGGAGGTCGAGGAGCGCCTGCTCGTCGGGAAGGTTGAACGAGAGATGGTCGAACTGCGGCGCGCGTGCATCGGGAATGCCGGCCGGCTTGCCGAACGGCTGCGTCGGCGAATCCTTGTACTCGAAGAAGGCGACGGTGTTCTGCGGCCCGAACTCGAAGAAGTAGTGCCGGAAGCCCGGCGTGCCGATGGTGGCGACGAGTCGGGCGCCGAGCGTGCCGTGGTAGAAGCGAACCGTCGCGTCCATGTCGTTGGTGATGAGCGCGAGGTGATTGATGCCTCGCCAGCGAGGAGTCGTCGATTCCGTCGTATCGGGCACGTTGGTCGTCATGTCGGCGTCCCTCCTACGCGAGTGTCGGCTGCTGTCTCCCTGTTCGAATCCGTGAGCACCACGGTACCGCTCGGGCCCGGGCACCGCGTCGGCGTGCGCGCGTAGTGTCGGGCGCGTGCGTGAAGTTCCCGAAGTTCCGTTTCCCGGCTGGGACCCGCCGCAGTACCACGTCGACGACCGCGGCAAGGTGGTGGGCGCCGAGCCCGGCCCGCATCACAACTGGGGCCGCTTCGGCGACACCGACCAGATCGGCACCGCCAACCATTTGACCCCCGAACGCGTCGCGGCCGCGGCCGCGCTCGTGAGAGCGGGCAAGCGCTTCTCGCTCGCGCTCCCGATCGGACCGCCCACACCGGGCGGTTACCGATCCGAGCCCCTGCACTTCTACGGGATGGCCGCCGGCGACGGCGTGCTCGGCGGCGGCCGGGGCGGAGCCCGGTACCCGGTGTCCGACGACTACATCGTGATGGCGCTCCAGGCGTCGACCCAGCTCGACGGGTTCGGGCACGTCGGTGGCGACTCGACGCTCTACAACGGCTACTGGGCGGGGTTGGTCACCGCGACCGGTGGCGCGCGGCGCCTCGGCGTGCACCTGCTCGCATCGGGCATCGTCGGCCGCGCGGTGCTGCTCGACGTGGCGCGTCACCTCGGTGTGGAGCACCTCGAGCCCGGGTTCCCGATCGGGCCCGACGAGCTCGACGGCGCGGCCGGCGCGCAAGGTGTGACAGTCCGTCCGGGCGACATCGTGCTCGTGCACACCGGGCACGTCGGCTGGAAGCTCGGCCTCGCCGCTGGCTCACCCGACGCCGTGACTCGCAGCGAGCCCGGCATCTCCACGCGCGCGATTCCCTGGCTGCACGACCACGACGTCGCGATGATCGCGACCGACACCGCCGCGTGCTCGGTGGTGCCGCCCGAGCCGGGCGACGAGTTCCTCACGTGGCACGTGGCTGCGCTGCGCGATCTCGGGTTGCTGGTCGGCGAGCTGTTCGACCTCGACGCGCTCGCCGCCGACTGCGCGGCCGACGGCGTGTCGGAAGGATTCTTCGTGGCTGCTCCGATGCCGATCGTCGGCGCGAGCGGATCGCCCCTTAACCCGATCGTCGTGAAGTAACCGACGCTCCCAACCGCTTCATCTGATGAAGCATCCGTGCCGCCCTGACGTGTCCAACCGCTTCATGAGATGAAGCATCCGTGCCTCGCTAGTCGTAGCTGAGCTGCGAGTTCCAGTCGCCGCGGCCCTCGGGCGTGAGGTCGAGCAGGTGCCAGGTCGGGCACAGCTGGTCGATCCCGCGCTCGCGTGTGTCGTCGGAGATCCACGGGTGCGCGGTGTACACGTGGCGCACCGCGCCGTCGCGGTCGCGCTCGAACACCGAGACCGTGGAGTCCTGCGATCCGTCTTCGTCTTCGCTGCGCAGGTCGAACTTGAACGTGTTGTCGCCGCAACTCAGCAGGCGAAGCCGGTCCCAGCCGCGCGACCGTGCGTAGGCACGCAACGTCGCCGGGTCGGCCGCCGCGACGATCACGAGGTCGGCGGTCTGCTCCACGTGGTGCGCGACGCCGTTGAACCCGTCGATCCACATCGTGCACATCGGGCACGCCTCGGTCTGCGCCTTGCCGTACATCAGGTGGTACACGATCAACGGCCGGTCGGGAGCGGTGAAGAGCTCGCTGAGCCGCACCTCGCGCACGGGCGCGTCACCCGCGTCGAGGTCGCGCGGCCCTTCCAGGAACACGTAGTCGTCGACGACGGCGCCTTCCGGGAGGGCCCGCCGCAGTGCCGCGACGCGCTCGCGCTGCTCGATCAGCTCCACCTCGGCCCGCCGGAGCTCCTCGCGCCCGCGGGCGTAGTCGTTGCTCTCTTCCAAACGGGTGAAGCCGAGCATGGATCCTCCTCGAGTGAAGGTGACAGTCTGGGCCCGTGCGAGAGCTCCTCCGGATGCCCGGAGGAATGTTCCACCCCGCGTCAACCGCGGAGCCCGCTCGGCACTGTGAGACTTGTAGTGATGACCGAGGGGGCACAGCGTCCGGGCGAGCCCGGGACCGCCGACATCGCGTTCGACCAGTTGTTCCGGCGCGAGTTCGTGCCCATCGCCCGCACCGCTTACCTGGTGGTCGGCGACTGGGAAGTCGCGCGGGAGATCGCACAGGACGCGTTCGTGCAGGCGTTGCGCCACTGGAAGAAGGTGCAGGCGATGGAGAGCCCGGGAGGATGGGTGCGCCGGGTCGCGATTCGCGACGCGGTACGCACGCACCGGCGTGACGCCCGCCGCGTCGCCCTCTCGAGCGCCGCGGCACCCGACGCGCCCGAGCCGGAGCCGCTCGAGCTCGACGTGCGCCGCGCCCTGCTCACCCTTCCCCGCCAGCAACGCGCCGTGATCGCGCTCCATTACCTCGACGACCGACCTGTCGCCGAGATCGCCGGGCTGCTCGGTTGCAGCCGCGGCACCGTCAAGACCCATCTCGCGCGCGGCCGGCAGGCGCTGGCCGCGCTCTTGGGAGAGGAAGCCACCGATGACCTTCGATGACCGAATGCGCGACGAGCTGCGCCGAGCGGTGGAATCGCACCCGTTCGACCCCGAGGCGGCGTTGCGGGGCGTGAAGGGGACGCACTCCGAGATGCAGCCGCCCGTCTCGGTCGACGACACCGCCGTGGTTGCGCTCGTCGACGTCGACGTGACGCGTCGCAGCCACGTGCGCGCCCAGCGCATCATCGGTCTGGCCGCCGCGATCGCACTGATCGCGGGCGGCATAGCACTGCCGCTCGCGCTCCGGGGCCGGACGCACGACACCGCGCGGCGCCAGACCCGGATCGTGAAGCACTCGAACAACTCGAAGAACTCGAACGGCCCGAAGCTGGTCAACACTCCGCAGGCGCTGCAAGCGGTGGCATCGGCGGTGGCCGCGACCACGAGCGCCGGCAGCTTCCGCGTCGCGTACACGCTCTCCGAGACCCCCGGCACCGCGCCGACCACCACGGTCTGCCAGAGGGTTGACGTGCAATCCGGCGTCCTCGGAGTGCTCGGAGCGACCGGGGTCGGCGTTCATGTGCCGAGCGTGCCTCCGGCCCAGCCCACAACCCCGGCAACCGAGTGCTACTCGTCGGCCTCGAACAGCAACGTCACCACGACCGGCGTCGCGACCGTCAACGTCAATCCGTTCGCGATGGTCGCGGTGTCGAACGTGAGCAACTTCGGCGCGGTCACCGTGCAGGTCGACGACACCGACTACTGGGAGACCACCGGGTCGGGAACGGCGAGCGACTCGGCGACCGGCACGCCGCTGTCCAGCTTCGCGAGCCTGGTGGAAGGCACGCTCGGGCCCCGTGAAGGCGCGTCGGGGATGATGGGCCTCGCCAGCCCCACCGGGTACCTCTCGATCGCGCGCGCCGCGATCACCGGCGCCGCGAAGATCGGCACCGGCACGGTCGACGGTCAGCCGGTCACGAACTACCGCGTGACCATCGACCCGTCGCTCCTCGCCAACGTTCCCGGGCTCAGCGCCGAGGAGAAGACCACAATCGACGCCGCGCTCCAGGTGATGAGCGCGCAGGGCTTCACCGGCAACACCACCGACGTGAGCGTCGACGCCAACGGCTTCGTGGTGCACACCGCGAGCACCGACAACTACGCCGACGGCGGCACGGTCTACTCCGAGGACACCTTCTCGGAATTCGGCTGCGCGGGCGCGGTGCAACTGCCCGGCCGCGCGGCTGATACCTCGCCGTCGTCGTGCGCCGACACGCCGACGTCGACCACCCTGCCGGACACGTCGACGAGTGCGGCGTCGCCCGTGACCTCGGTCGCGACCGCCACCACTCAGCCGACGGGCACGGCAGCGGCGACGCCCACAGCTCCGCTGTACCTGAAGATGGGCCCGGGTGGGTTGACCGGGCCGACCGGGCCGTCGGGCGGCTAGGCGAGATCAGACCCCGTAGTGACGGATCTCGATGAGGTGCTCGTTCGGGTCGAAGAAGTACACGGCCTCGCCGTCGCCGCGTGATCCGGCTTCGTTGCCCGGGCCGCGCATGTTGCCGACGGTGTGGAACGAGTCGCCGTAGGGAATGCCCGCCGCTTTCACGCGGTCGAACGTCGCCTGGAACTCGTCGCGTGGCAGCGCGAACGCGAGGTGCACTCCGCCATCGGTACCCCACGGCGCGAGTTGCAGCGTGAGATCGGGAGTGACGCGAATCACCGAGAACGGCTCGCGCTCACCCTCGTAGGTGCACGCGAGAATGCGCGTGTAGAACTCGATGCTCTTGCCGAGATCGGCTACCGGCAAGATCATGTGATCGAGCTGAATCGCCATGCGCGCGAGCGTAGCGATCTCGACCTAACGTCGCACACACTCTCGAGGAGGTTCACGATGGCCACTGCCGAAGAGGTGCGCGACGCGCTGTTCGAACGCATTGCGTATCACGCGATCAGCGCCGACACCGACGAAGTGCTCACGCTCGCGAAGGCGTACAGCCTGCTCGTGGAAGACGCCGACGAAGATGACGACGAAGACGAGGACGACGACGATTGAGGCGGTCGCGATGAGTCCCGAAGCCATGAAGGCGTTGGTCCGGCGCCACATCGAAGAGGGCTTCAACCACGGCGACTGGAACGTCTGCCAACAGACGCTCGCCGACGACTACACCGCGCGCTACGGCGCCGACGGCAAGGCCAACGTCGGCCGCGACCACTACGTGATGGTGTGCAAGATGCTGCGCAAGTCGTTCCCGAACGTCGCCATCACGATCGAAGACCTTGTGGCGGAGGGCGACAAGGTCGTGAACCGCTACGTCGAGCGGGGCACGCTCAGCGGCCGGGCGTTCCTCGGGATCGAACCCGCGGGCCAGCGCTACGAGAAGCCGGGCACGACGATCTACCGCGTTGCCGACGGCCGCCTGGCCGAGTCGTGGGGCGTGGAAGACACGCTCGGATGGTTCCGCCAGCTCGGCAAGTACACCGACTGAGCGTCGTCAGCCGGCCGTGATCCGCGCGATGCGGTCGGCGAGATCTTCCGGGTAGACCCGCTCGGTGGCCGCCGCGAGCTCGGCCGCGCTCCACCACCGGTGCTCGACCACGGAGCGCTGCTCGATGTCGGTCCACTCCGTGTCGTCGATGACGAACCGCTCGGTGCGCACGCAGAAGAAGTGCTCGGTCTGCGCGAAGTGGTCGTCTTCGAACCTGAACTCGATGCGCTGCTCGAAGAGCGGCGGACCGACGTCGTCGACCACGAGGCCGGTCTCCTCACGGAGCTCGCGCCGCGCTGCGTCTTCGAATGACTCGCCGTCGTCGAGCCCGCCGCCGGGCGTGAACCAGTACGAACCGAGCTCGGGCCGGCCCGGGTCGAAGCCCCGGAACAGCAGCACGTGTCCGTCGGGGTCGATCACCAGCACGCGTGCGGCGATCCGCTCGGTGGGAGTCACGACGCGGGTGCCCGCACCGCGTCCCACGTGGCGTTGACCGCGGCGACGATCGCGGGGATGGCATCGCGGAGCGCGTCGGAGTCGCGACCGATCGCGGCGGCGTCTCCGGCATGCACGCCGGCCCGCGCGAGCAGCCCGCCGAGATCACCCAGCTCGGCCGCGAGCCATCCGGTCGGGTCGCGCTTGATCCCCTCGGGCCACAGCCGGTCGGTCGGCTCCACGCCGTCGAACCGCTCGTGGAAGTGCGCGCTCGCGAGGTCGCCGGGTGGCTCGCCGACGACGTCGAAGAGGTCGGCCCGGAACGCCGGCTGGTCGATCACCACCCGCTGCGCCGCAGACCACGATCCCCGGCGCGGCTCCTGGTCGAGGATCCGCACCTCCACCCGCGCGCCCCGCTCGGGCGGGTCGACCGGCTCGTGCCACGGACCCACCAGCACCGCCACCTGCTCGAACACGAACGCCTGGAGCATGGGCTCTCCTTTCCGCGGTGCGAACGGTACGCGCTCCGGCCTCGGCCCACCGCCGATATTCGCCGCCCCTGGCGCGTGGGTTCGTCGATCGAACGGACCGCCGACGCGGCCTCAGTTCAACTCGGCCAGGTCGGTCCACAACGCGTCGATCGCCTCGGTGACGTGGCCGCGCGCCGCGGCGATCCGCCGCAGCGCCGAGCGATCGACGAGATCGGCGGCCAGCGCGAGGTGGCGCGGCGCGAGCGCGCGGTGCGGGACGATTCCGCGGCTGTCGGGGAACCAGAACACGAGCCACGAGACGTGCAACACGTGCGCGAACGTGCCGATCATGCCGCCGAGGCACTCGCTCTCCGGCCGGCGCTCGGCCGCGAACGGCAACCCGTCGAGCCAGTCGTCGAGACCGTCGAACACCGGGTCGGCGGCGGCGTACCGCACGTGCGGGATGCGCGCCATCATGATCGCACCCGCGCACATGAGGCACGGCTCGAACGTCGAGTACAGCGTGTAGTGCTCGCACGTGCCCGGCGGGAGGGCCGCGAGCGCGCACATCTCGGCGTGCGCGAGGCGCGTCCCGACGAGCGGATGCTCACCGACACGCGGATCGTGCCGCCGGTTGCGGCCCCGCGCGATGATCCGGCCGTTCCCGTCGACGATGACCGCGCCGACGCCGGCCGATCCGTCGCACCACGACTCCCACGCCTCGACGAGGCACACCTGCCACGGTTCGCTCAACGCGTTCCACGCATCGATCGCGCGCAACCGATCTCCTACCGCCGTAGAGCAGACAACTCGCGAACGCAGGAGCGAGCGTAGCTACTTGCCGGGCGTGATGATCGAGGAGCTGACCGACACGTAGCTCCAACCGTTGCGGTTGTGCGCCGAGACCTTGAACGAGTATGGCTTGCCGTTCTGCAAGCCGGCAACCACCTGACGCGTCTTGGTCGTGTTGTAGACGCGGGCCGCCCCCGGGCTCCCGTTGATGTACGGCGTGACGCGATACCCGTTGACCACGAAACCGTTGGTGCTCGACGGCGCGTGCCACGACACCGTCGCGCGGCGGTCGCCGGCCACGGCGGTCGGCTTGCCGGGCGGGGTGGTCGTGCCCGCGATGATCGCGGCCGATCGCGCGGAGAGCCGGCTCCAACCTGCCGAGTTCCGGGCGCCGACCGTGAACGTGTACGCATTGCCGTTCCTGAGCCCGGTGATCCTCTGCGCCAGCTTCGTCGTGTGGAACTCGTTGATCGCGAGCTGCACGTCGTTGTGGTACGTGAGCACCTCGTACTCGGTGACCTTGTGCCCGCCGTTGCTGAACGGCGGCAACCACTTCACGACCACGCTGGCGTTGCCGGCCGCGAGGGTCACTTCCTTCGGCGCGGAGGGTGGGCCGGGCGCCGCCCAACCGGGCTGCGGGGTGGCGACGAGCAGGCAGAGCACGGCCGTGGCGAGGACCGGAATCGTGATCTTGCGCACCGCCCACTCACCCCCCGCGCAGACGCGAGTCATCCCCGGCCGTCGTCACACATACGGTACGCCGCCGGTATCAGACTGGCAATGGCGGCCGGGAGGCCGCTGGCGCTGCTACTTGCCGATCACGATCGTCTTGGAGACATTCGAATCGGCGCTGAAGCCGTTGCGGTTGTGGGCCGCCACCTCGAACGTATAGGGCTTCCCGCCCTCGAGCCCGGTGATCACCTGGTGGGTCTGGGTCGAGTTGAACGTGCGCGCCGCCTGGACCGCCCCGTCGAGCAACGGCGTGACCCGGTACGAGCTCACCGCCGACCCGTTGTTCGACGGCGGCGCGTGCCACGAAACCGTGGCGCGACCCTTGCCGGTCACGGCAGTCACCGCACCGGGCGGAAGCGGCACACCGACCGTCACGAAATCGGAGCGAGCCGAGAGCCGGCTCCACCCCACCGAATTCTTGGCCGCGACCTTGAAGGTGTACGACCGGCCGTTCTTCAGTCCGAAGATCACCTGCGAGGTGGCGGTGGAGTTGAACACGTTGATGCCGAGCGCCAGGTTGTTGAGGTACGGGATCACCTCGTACGCCGTGATCGGGCGGCCACCGGTGTTCACCGGTGGGTGCCACCGGACGGTCACCGTCGTGTTGCCGGGAGTCATCCGCACCGAGCGCGGAGCCGAGGGGATCGTCGAGGTCGCCCACCCGGCCTGCGGCAGCGACACAACGAGCGCGCACGACGCGAAGACGATCGCGATCGCCTCGCACGCGTGCCGTGTTCGCGTGTCGCGCACCGGCAATTCACCCCCACCGCATCCCGAGCCTGCGAGCACGGTAATGCCAGGTCAGAGCGACGACAAACCCCCGTCGACCGCGAGCAACTGGCCCGTGATGTAGCTCGCGTCGTCGCTCAGCAGGAACACGACGGGCGCCGCGACCTCCCACGCGCGGCCCTGGCGGCCGAGCGGCACCGGCGTGCGCCCCCGACTCGGGCGCCCCTGCGTCGCGCGGCGCCCGAGCGGCGTGTCGATCAGCCCGGGCGCGACCACGTTGGCGCGCACACCGGCACGCGATCCTTCGAGCGCGACGTGGCGGGACAGACCGGCCAACGCCGCCTTCGACGTGTCGTAGGCGGGGATGCGCGTGCCGGGCCGCAGGCCCGCGATGGACGATACGAACACGATCGCCCCGCCCTCGCCCATGCGCGGCAGCGCGGCCCGGCACAACAGGAAGTGGGCGCGGACGTTGACGGCGAACACGAGGTCCCACTGTGCGACCGAAGTTCCCTCCAGGCCGCGCCCCTCGCCGATCCCGACGTTGCACACGAGTCCGTCGATGCCACCCAACGCCGAGACCGACTCTTCGATCACCCGCGCGCAGTCGGCCTCGTCGGTCACGTCTCCCACGACCACCGCGGCGGTACCACCGGCGGCGCCGACCAACGCGGCGGTGTCCTCCGCGGCCTGCGCGACCCGGTCGACACACGCGACCGTTGCCCCTTCTCGCGCGGCGAGCACCGCGATCGCGCGACCGTTGCCGATCGGCGCGTCGGGATCGTCAGTGCGCTGTGTGCCGGCGCCGACCACTACGACTCGGCGACCCTCCAGCCGGCCCGGCATCACACGCCCACCGTGACCTGAAGTGCCGGCGCGCTGCGGCCCGGCACCTGACGCGCGACGCGGAGGTCGTCGCCGAACGTTGCCATGGGATCAGCCACTGCGCTCCCCCTCGCCGCCTGCGCGCAACCGTAACGGACGAGTAACTTCCCCGCTCATGGGAGAACGCATCGAATTCGCGAGCAATGGCGACACGGCCGGCGGTTACCTGGTCCGCCCGGCGAGCGGCACCGGGCCGGGGATCGTGGTGGTCCAGGAGTGGTGGGGTCTCGACTCCGGGATCAAGGAGATGGCCGATCGGCTCGGCGATGCCGGCTTCGTCGCGATGGTGCCCGACCTCTACCACGGAGAGCTTGCCGCGCACGACGAGATGGACAAGGCCGCGCAGCTCATGACCCAGCTCCCGCCCGACCGCGCCGCGCGCGACATGAGCGCCGCGGTCGACTACCTCTCGGGTCACGAGGCGGTCACGGGCGACGCGCTCGGCGTGGTCGGCTTCTGCATGGGCGGCATGTTGTCGTTCCTGTTGGCCGCGGGCCGGCCCGACAAGATCACGGCGATCGTGCCGTTCTACGGCTTCCCCCAGGGCGACATGGAACCCGACTGGTCGCAGCTGCAGGCGTCGGTGCGCGGACACATGGCAGAGAACGACGACTTCTTCGGGCCCGAGGCCGCGCACGCCCTCGAGGCGAAGTTGCAGGGCATGGGCAAGGACGTTACGCTCACCGTGCACCCCGGATCGGGTCACGCGTTCATGGCTCCGCACAACGCGTTGGGCACGCGTGACGAGGCGCTCGCCGCCGAGATCTGGCCCGGCGTCGTGGCGTTCCTGCACGAGAAGCTGGGCTGATCACGGCCCGCCGGGCGGTACGGCGCGCGTCGAGCACGCTCACCTCGGTGACGCTCGCCGCGATCGGCGGGCTCCACGTCGCGTGGGGCCGCGGCTCGTCGTTCCCGTTCGCCGGCACATCCGAGTTGTCCGACGCAGTGATCGGATCGGCCGCGGTCCCATCGGCCGGCGCGTGCTACGCCGTGGCCACGGCGCTGTTCGCCGCGAGCGCGCTCGTCGCGGACGCGCCGGTGGCGCCGCGGCGCGTTCGCCGGCTCGGCCGATGGGTGGTCGGCGGCGTGCTCGGCGTGCGGGGCGCCGCCGGGCTGCTCGGTCGTACCGACGTGCTCTCACCGGGGAGCGCGTCTCCGCGATTCCGGTCGCTCGATCGCCGCTACTACTCGCCCCTGTGCCTCGCGCTCGCGGCGGGCGCGACGTTCTCCTGATCCAGGCCGGCGCTCGCCGGGCAAGGCGTCAGACGGCCTGAGGTCGGAGCCGCATGAGCATCGTCAACGGACGATCACCGTCTTCGCGGTGAGGTCGGCGAGCGCGGTCGGCGCGTCGTCCCATTGCACGGTGGCGCTCGTGACCAGCTCCGGGTGGAGGCGGCCGGCCTCCACGAGGTCGAGCACACGCGGGATCGCGGCGCGCGCGTTCACCCGTCCGGTGCGGAACTCCACGCCGCGCGTGTACATCTCGAGCAGCGGGAGCGCGGTCTCGGGTGCGAAGTAGATCGCCGTCGACGTGCACGAACCCTCGGGCTCGGTCGAACGCAACGCGCTGTGCAGCCCGGCCACATCGCCACTGTGGTCGACGGTGATCGAGTACCGGCCGAGGCGGTTGCCGTCGACCGGCTTCTCGATCGCGCGCGCGCCGAGCCGCTCTGCGACCGCCAACCGGCGAGGATCGACGTCGACGTAGTCGACCTGCTCGCTCTCGAGCGCCACCGCGACCGCGACCGCGTACAGCGCGACGTCGCCCGCGCCGCCGACCACCAGCACCGGCTCGCCGGGCCGGCGCGCGAGCGGCGGAGCGACGGCGCGCCAACCGTCGGGCACGTTGTCGGAGACGCTCGCGACCGACGCCGGATCCAAACCGGCGGGGAGCGGCACGAGCATCGCGTCGGCGTACGGCACGCGCACGCAGTCGCTCAACGCGCCACCCCACTCGCGTCGCGCTATCGGCGCCATGCCGTAGGCCGCACCCGCACCGGCGGTCGCGCAGCTCGCGGTGAGACCGCGCCGACAGAAGTCGCAGGCTCCGCAGCTCACTTGGAACGGCACGATGACCCGGTCGCCGGCCCGCACGGTGGTCACCGCGTCGCCGACCGACATCACATCGGCGACGAACTCGTGCCCGAACGCGAACGGTCCCGGCAACGGCGCGCGCCCCGACATGACCGCCGCGTCGAGATCGCAGGTCGCGACGGCCACCGGGCGCACCAACGCGTCGGCGCCGCTCGACAACTCGGGCTCCGGCACGTCGTCCCACACGAGCTGCGCGGCGCCGGCGAATGTCAGCTGTTGCATGACGCGTCTCGCTTCTTCGTGGTCAGAGCTGTTTCTGGAACAGCGTTTGCGTGTACCCGCGTGGCGTGCCGACCGTCGTCCCGATCTCGTCGTAGCCGCGCGCGCGGTACAGCTCGGGGGCCTGGAACGAATGCGTGTCGAGCACGATCGTGGTGCACCCGCGGCGGCGAGCCTCGTCCTCGGCGGCGGCGAGCAGACGCGTGCCGAGCCCGCGGCCTCGTTCGCGCTCGGCAACCCAGAGGTAGTCGATCCGCGCGTACCCACCCCAGGTGAAGCCGTCGATCCCGGCTACGAGCTCGCCGGCGTCGTACAGGAAGCACGAGAGCGACCGCCCGTCGCGATAGCCGGTAACCGCGAAGTTGTACTCGAAGAGCGCATTGCGCAACGCGGCGACATCGGTCTCCGACGCGGTATCGCCGATCACCACGTCCCAACCGCTCACGCCTGACACTGAGCCCGACGCTACCTCCGGGACAGAACCGTAGAGGCGGGCGGCTAACCGCTCGGTTCGAGATGCAGCTTCGCCCAGCCGGCGTCGCCGATCTCGAGCGTCAGCACCCACACGCCGCTCGCGGTGTCGTAGTCGACCGCGACGCCGGTGGTTCCCTCCGCCGCGCTCCAGGCGCGGGCCGCGAGCGGGCGTTCCGACCAGCCGACGATGTCAACGATCTCGCGCGCGCCCAGCACGGTGACTGTCACACCGGTCGGTTCGACGGCGACGTCGGCGATGCGGGAGTCGCCGGCGCTGGCGTACACGTTGGGGTCGCCGACCACCGCGATCGCGCCGGGGAGCACCGGTGCGAGCACGCGGTAGTCCCAGTCGGCCGGGTCGAGGGCGACTTCGTAGGCGCCGCCGGCCGGCAGCACGTCGACCCGGCGGGTCCGCCAGTTGAACACCGCCAGCGCGGCGGCGTCGGGCCGGTCCTCGCCGATGTCGCCCAACGCGACGTGCGCGCGCTCGGATCGTGAGTCGGCACCCACGTTGCACGTCACCACGTAGCCCCAACGGCCGGCCGAGTGCTGCGTGTGGGCGCTGCCCACGAGCAGCTCCCCCGACCACACGGGCGCGGCGAACGCGGCCCGGTCGACCGCCGCAACCGGCACGTCGGGGCGCACGAGCACACCGTCGGCCCGGCACGTTCGCCGGATCAGGTCGGCGTCGGCCACGCCCAGCGCGTCGCCGATCCCGACCGGGCCGGCCGACAGCGCCGAGAGCAACGCCTCCACCTCGCGGGTCTCGGAGTCGGCGGTGGAGTGGAACACGTCCTTGTACGGCCACAGACCGAGCGCGCGTGCCATCACGTTGGTGTGCAGGAACCACGCCCACAGCACCTCGGGCCCGACCATGTACCCGTGGTCGCCGCTCGTGCGGATCGACGTGACGTGACGCAGCCGGCTCACCTGCGCGAAATCGGCCGGAGAGGCCATGCACCACTGCGCGTGCAGGTCGCGCGCGCCGAGTGCCTCGTCGAGACCTTCCTGCCAGTCGGCGGCGCGGCCGGGCGCGCGCAACTCCCGCACGCCGAGGAAGCATTCGATGAGCCAGTCGTGCTCGAAGACCTCGACCCCCCAGCTCACCGCTTGGTCGAGCAGGCGCTCGTACAGCTCGGCGTCGGCGGGATGCGCGCGGTCGCCGTCGACCCACGTGGCGAACTCCTCGCAGTACGGCGAATGCGACGAGAGATGCCGGCAGTGCGCGACCAGCGGCCGGCGATCGAGCCGCTCCCGCAGCATGTCGATGCCGTCGGGGAGCACATCGGCGCGCGGCTCCCACCGCACCATGCCAGTGGGCGGCACGACCCACTCCTCGGTGTCGAACGGGCGCAGCACCTCGTGCGGGTACCACCACGAGTCGAGCTGCACCGCGCCCACGACCACCCCCTGGGCCTCGAGATCGTCGACGGTCGCGACGATCGACCCCGCCGCGTCGAAACCGGGCTCGGTGCGGTACCAGTACGCGCTGCCGTTGTCGGTCCAGTACGACAGGCGCGTCCCCAGCACGTCGGAGTCGCGAGCCGGCGCGGCAACCCCCGACGCCGATCGCAGGAGCCGCGCCCAGATCTCGAAGCACTCGCGTGCGCCGTCGCCCGCGATGATCGCAAGCTCGGTCGCGAAGCCCGCGTCGACGGTGTCGATGTCGCCGTGCCAGCCCGCGCGCAACCCGGCGCCCGCCTGCTCCTTGCCGGCGGGCACGACGATCACCTGCTCGTGGAACGACTGGAGCGGTGCGAGCAGCAGGGTGCGACCGTCGGGCGCGACCATGCCGAGCGGCATGACCACCGGCGGCCGGAACGGCAGCAATCGCCAGCGCGACATGTCGGCGTCGCTGAACACCGGCAGCGCGAACTCCGTGTACTGGTGACCGAAGGCGCGCACACCCTCGGGTGCGCCCCCGGCCGACCGACCGGCGGGATCGAAGTGCCACGCGACGGCCGGGTTCGCGAGCTCGCCGGTTGCCAGGCCCGCGCCCGCCTCGCGGGCTTCCAGGCGCAACACCGCGACGGGCTCGCCGGGGAGCACCCGCACCTCGGCCGCCAGCCACTCCGACTCGAGCGAGATGCACCCGGCCGAGGCCGAGACCCGGGGTGACGACCCGGGCGCGACGAGGCGGCCCGGACCGAGCCAGTCGGGTTCGTCCCAACCGACCTGCAGCACTCCGGCACCGCTCACCCGGAGCTCCAGCGGTCCGGCTCGGATCGTATGACCGTCCCCCACGGCAGGCATCCGAGCATTCAAACGCACGCGTGTCGATTTGGCGGAATCTCGTTCGTCGTACGCTCGACACCGACTACGAGGAGGCCCCATGCGGTACCTGATGTTGATCTGCACCGACGAGAGCGCCGACACGGCAACCAGTCCGGAGGAAGCCGCCGCGAGCATGGCCGAGTACGGGGCATTCATGGAGGAGATGGGCAAGCGTGGCGCGTTGCAAGGTGGCGAGCGGCTGCGGCCCACCACCGACGCCACGACCGTGCGCGTCCGCGACGGCGAGACTGTCACCTCCGACGGCCCCTTCGCCGAGACCAAGGAGCAGATCGGCGGCTACTTCGTCGTCGAGGCCAAGGACCTCGACGAGGCCATCGAGATCGCGGCCAAGATCCCCGGCGCCCGCTTCGGGTCGATCGAAGTGAGGCCGATCTGGGAGATGTGACCCCCGACGTCGAGGCGGCCATCGCGGACGCGTTCCGCGAGGAGTGGGGCCGCGTCGTCGCCACGTTGATCCGCGTGACGGGCGACTGGGACGTCGCCGAGGAGTGCGCGCAAGACGCCTTCGTGCTCGCCCTGAAACATTGGCGGCGCGAAGGCGTCCCGCGCAGTCCGGGCGCCTGGCTCACGACCACGGCTCGTAACCGCGCGATCGATCGCGCCCGCCGCGACACGACCGGCGCGTCGAAAC
>CAZLEC010000007.1:18275-23655 GCA_964558245.1 uncultured Burkholderiales bacterium
CCCCACCTGGGGGGGCGCGTTGGCGCCCCGCGCCGCCGGGGCGCCTGCCCCCCCCCCCCCCCCCCCCCCCGCGCTAGGGAGCGCCCCCGCCGCTCCGGCACCGGCGCGTCGAAACTCCGGGAGGTAACCGTGCTCTCGTCGGGAGACGATCCGTTCCGGCCCGACGACAGCGGCGTCGACGACGACCGGCTGCGCCTGATCTTCACGTGCTGTCACCCGGCACTGTCGATCGAGGCGCAGGTCGCGCTGACGCTGCGCACGCTCGCGGGCCTGACCACCACGGAGATCAGTCATGCGTTCCTGGTGCCCGAGCCGACGATGGCGCAACGGCTCGTGCGCGCCAAGCACAAGATCCGCAACGCCGCGATCCCGTACCGCGTGCCGCCCGCGCACCTGCTTCCCGAACGCACGAACGCAGTGCTCGCCGTGCTCTATCTGCTGTTCAACGAGGGCTACGCCGCCACCGCCGGCGCCGACCTCGTGCGCCAGAGCCTCTGCGCGGAAGCGATCCGTCTGGGCCGCACGCTCGCGGCGCTCATGCCCGACGAGCCGGAAGCGGTCGGGCTGCTCGCGCTCATGTTGCTGCACGACGCGCGACGTGCGGCGCGGGTGGACGCCTCGGGCGATCTGGTGCTGCTCGACGCGCAGGATCGCAACCTGTGGAACACCGACACGATCGCCGAGGCCGTCGAGATGCTGGAGCGGGCGCTGCGGCGAGGTCAACCGGGCCCGTATCAGGTGCAGGCATCGATCGCTGCGTGCCACGCGACCGCGCTCGTAGCGTCCGACACCGACTGGACCGAGATCGCGGGGCTGTACGCCGAGCTCGTGAGGATGACGACGTCACCGGTCGTCGAGCTGAACCGGGCGGTGGCCGTCGCGATGGCCTACGGCCCCGAAGCCGGGCTCGCGATCATCGACGCCATCGAGGAATCCGGCGCGCTCGCCGACTACCACCTGCTCCCCGCGACCCGCGCCGACTTGCTGCGCCGCCTCGGTCGTTGGGACGACGCGGCCGCGGCCTACCGCGACGCGCACGCCCTCGCCGGCACCGACGCCGAACGTCGCTACCTCAGCCGCCGGCTCGACGACGTCACCCGAGCCGGCGTCGGCGGATGACGTTGAGCGCGCTCCCGGCTTGGAACCACGCGATCTGGTCGGTGCTGAACGTGTGCGTGCACTCGAAGTCGAACGCTTCGCCGCCGGGGTTGGTGGCGCGGCACCGCACCGGCTGATCGGGCGCGAGCGCGGCCAGACCGAGCACGGAGATGCGGTCGGACTCGCCGATCCGGTCGTAGTCGCGCGGGTCGGCGAACGCCAGCGGCAAGATCCCCTGCTTCTTCAAGTTGGTCTCGTGAATGCGCGCGAAGCTGCGAGCCAGGATCGCGACACCACCTCGGTAGCGCGGTTCCATCGCGGCGTGCTCGCGCGACGAGCCTTCGCCGTAGTTGTCGTCGCCGATCGCGCACCACCGCACACCCGCGGCCGCCAGCCGCTTCGCGATGCCGGGGAATGCGCGCGTCTCACCGTCGAGCGGGTCACGGCCGGCGCCTGCCTCACCGGTGAAGGCGTTGATCACGCCGGCGAACAGGTTCCCCGAGATGTTCTCGAGGTGCCCGCGGTACTGCAGCCACTTGCCGGCCGCGGAGATCTGATCGGTGGTGCACTTGCCCTTGGCCTTGAGCAGCACGGGCAGGTCCAGGTAGTCGGCGCCGTCCCACGCCGGGAACGGGGTGAGGAGTTGCAGCCGATTGCTCGCCGGGTCGACCACCACCTCGGCATCACGGCCGTCGGCGGGCGGCGCGAGAAAGCCCGACGCGCCGGGGTCGAAGCCGTCGGGGGGGAGGTCGATACCGGTCGGTGGCTGCAGGCGAACGCCGTCGATGTCGTCGGTGCGCGGATCAAACTCGAGCGTGCCGGCCAATGCCAGCGCGATCACCGTCTCCGGCGACGTGACGAACGCCTTCGTGGCCGCCCGGCCGTCGTTGCGCTTGGAGAAGTTGCGGTTGTAGCTGGTGACGATCGTGTTCGGCTCCGACGCATCGTCGACCGGGCGGTCCCACTGGCCGATGCACGGACCGCACGCGTTGGCGAGCACGGTCGCCCCGATCGCTTCGAGATCGGCGAGGAGACCGTCGCGCTCGATCGTCGCGCGGACCTGCTCCGAGCCGGGCGTCACGAACAGCTGCGTCTTGGCGCGCAGGCCGTGAGCGGCGGCGTCGCGCGCGATCGATGCGGCGCGAGTGATGTCTTCGTACGACGAGTTGGTGCACGAGCCGATCAACGCAGTAGAGATCCGCGTGGGCACGCCGTTGGTCGCGGCCCACGCACCCACCTCACGAACTTCGTGGACCAGATCGGGCGTGTCGGGACCGTTGATGAGCGGCGTCAACGCCGACAGGTCGATCTCGATCACCTGGTCGAAGTACCGCTCTGGATCGACCTCGACTTCGGGATCGGCACGGAGGTCGCCGGCTACCGCGTTCGCCGCGTCGGCAAGCTCCTCGCGGCGCGTCGCCTTCAGGTACGCAGCGGTGTGGCCGTCGTAGGGGAACAGCGACGTGGTCGCGCCGATCTCGGCGCCCATGTTGCAGATCGTCGCCTTGCCGGTCGCGGCCAGGGAGTCGGCACCCGGACCGAAGTACTCGACGATCGCTCCGGTGCCGCCTTTCACCGAGAGCAGGCCGGCGACGCGCAGGATGACGTCCTTGGGCGCCGTCCAACCCGCGAGCGCACCGGTGAGGTGCACGCCGATCAGCTTCGGCCACCGCACGTTGAACGGGAAGCCCGTCATCGCATCGAGCGCGTCGCCCCCGCCCACGCCGACCGCGACCATCGCGAGCCCACCCGCGTTCGGCGTATGGCTGTCGGTACCGATCATCATGCCGCCCGGGAACGCGTAGTTCTCGAGCACGACCTGATGGATGATCCCCGAGCCGGGCTGCCAGAAACCGATCCCGTACTTGGCGCACGCGGTGCGCAGGAAGTCGTAGACCTCCGCGTTCACGTCGAGCGCGGCCGCGAGATCCGGTTCGGCCGCGACGCGCGCTCGGATCAGGTGATCGCAGTGCACCGTGGTCGGCACCTCCGAACGCGAGAGACCCGCGCTCATGAACTGGAGCATCACGATCTGCGCGAGCGCGTCCTGGAGGGCGACGCGATCCGGATCGAAATCGGCGTAGGTTCGGCCGCGTTCGATGTGCTCGAGCGAGGGCAGGGGATCACGCAGATGGTTCACCAGGATCTTCTCGGTCAGCGTGACCGGCCGCCCGAATCGCTCCCGAGCGAGTGCGGCGCGGCGCGGGAGCCGGGCGTAGAGCGGTTCGACGAGCTCGATCGGAGTGGAAGCGGTGACGGGCATGGCAGCGGCCCTCCCTGGGTGGCGTCTCGACCTGATGTAGACAAGTATAAGACAAGTGCGTAACGTCCGCTACCAGGAGATCGCCGGCGAGCTCCGGCGGCGGGTCACGGCCGGCGAGTTCGCGGGCGGCGGCCGGCTCCCGAGCGAGTCGCAGCTGGCCTCGGAATTCGCTTCGAGCCGGGTCACGATCCGCCGCGCGCTGGAGGAGCTCCACGACGAAGGGCTCATCGACTCGCGCCAGGGCTTCGGCTGGTTCGTGGCGGCCGACCCGCTCCGGCAGTCACTCGGCCGGCTCGGCACGATCGAGGCGCAACTGGCCGACGCGGGCATCGCGTCGGAGCGGCGCGTGCTCGACTTCGGTTTCGTCAACGCGCCCGCGCGCGTGCGCGACGTGTTGGGGGTGCGCCGCGTGCTCGAGGTGCGCCGCTGCAACCTCGCCGACGCCCATCCGTTCGCGCGTGTCACCGTGTGGTGCCCGGAGCGGTTGGGCAAGGGCCTGTCGCTCGCCGACGTCGAGCGCGCGCCGTTCTACGAGTTGCTCGACATGCAACTCGGCGGGGCGACCCAGACCATCGCGGCCGCGGCCGCGGCCAAGGAAGACGCCGAGCTGCTCGAAGTGCCCGCCGGGTCGCCGGTGCTGCTGTGCCGGCGCACGACCCGCACGGTCGCGGGCGAGCCCGTGCTCTACAGCGAGCACGTGTTCGCCGGCCACCGCACGGAGTTCGTGGTGGACCTCCCTGTGGCCGACCGCTCCATGGCGCCGTCGGGCCTGCGATTAGTGGAGTGATCCGGGCGGTACGTTCTCGGGGTGCACGAACTCGACCCGATTGCACGGATAGAACTTGAGAGCGAGGCGTTCGCGTCGGTCATCGACTCCGATCAGCTCGACGCGCGCGTGCCCGGGTGTCCGGAGTGGACGCTGCGCGATCTCGCGTTGCACTTGGGCACCGTGCAGCAGTTCTGGGCGAGAGTCGTGAACGCCGGCGCCGACCAGGAGCCCGAACGACGAGCACCGGCCGGACCGGAGCGCGCGCCCGAGCTCGCGGCGTGGAATCGTACGTGCACGCAGGAGTTGCTCGACGCGTTGCGCACGACCTCCTTCGACACGCCCGCGTGGACGTGGTGGCCCGACAACCGCACGGTCGGCGCGATCGCGCGGCACCAAGTGCAGGAGGCCGCCGTACACCGGTGGGACGCGCAGTCGGCGGTCGGCCCGCCCGACCCGCTCGCGCCGGAAGTCGCCGACGACGGCGTCGACGAGTTCTTGTCGATCGCCCGCCAGCTGCGCGGCCCGTTGCCGATCTTGTTCGTGGCGACCGACTCCGGGAGATCGTTCCCGGCGTCCGACGACGCGCCCGCGGTCACGGCCTCGGCCTCCGCCTCCGACCTCGTGTTGCTCCTCTACGGCCGCGTCTCCCCCGACGACGTGCGGGTGGAAGGCGAGCGGGCGGCGCTCGACCGCGCCCTCATGCACATCGGCTGAATCTCAGGACGGCGTCAAGGTTTGTCCTGACCGTTTCCTTTCCGGGGTCTCGGACGATTACCCCAGCGCGAGGGAGCAACACGCGGCGCCGGCGCCGCGAGGCTCACCCAAGGTCTCCTCACCACCCCCGGCCTGGGGAGAGCGGTGCGGTGCGGACACTGCTCCTGTGTGTCCGCACCGCTCGACCGCTCGTTTCCGAACGGACGTTGGTGAGGCAACGCGCGCGGGTAGGGTCGCTCGGAGCGATCGCGACCAGGGGAGCCGCTCTGTGACGCGCCAAGCCCCACGCTTGGACGACTTCGATCCCGGCACGGCGCGCCGCATCGCGATGACGGTGTCGTGCACCGACGCCGACGCCATCCCGAAAGTGGAGGGTGCCGGCCAGATCCGCGACCACGGCGGTCGGCGTGTGCAAGTCATGCACAACGGGCTGATCGTGGAGGAGGGCGGCTACTACGGCGCGTGGATGACCGAGGTCATCCGAACCCTGCAGGGTCACCACGAACCCCAGGAAGAGCGCGTGTTCTACGCGATCG
>CAZLEC010000008.1:0-12843 GCA_964558245.1 uncultured Burkholderiales bacterium
GAATCGTCGGCGTGCGCTCCTCGCTGCCCTCTCGGTGGTCGTCGCCGGCGCGGCGACCGGGTCGGGCGAGACCGCATCGGCCGCCGCGCCGCAGTGGTCGATCGTTCCGAGCCCCGACGCGGCCGGCGCCGGCCTGAGCGCGCTCGCGAGCCTGACGTGCACGAGCGCATCTGATTGCCTCGCGGCGGGGGCCGGCGCCACCAGCTCGTCGACCGGCAAGCCGCTGATCGAACGTTGGAACGGCACGACCTGGACGACCGTTCCGAGCCCGAACCCCGGCACCAACTCGGGGCTCTCCGCGATCTCGTGCGCTTCCGACACGGCGTGCCTCGCGATGGGGGACACCGGCAACGATGGCGACACGCCGTTCGGGGAGCGATGGGACGGCAACCGCTGGTCGGTCGTGGCGAGCCCGATCCCGTCCGGAGTGGAACTTGCCCTTCCCGAAAGCGTGTCGTGCACGAGCGCGACGAGATGCATGGTGGTCGGCTTCACGTACTCCCAGCTCGACGGCGTGGTGCGCACCTTCGCCGAGCGATGGGACGGGGCGAAGCTGTCGATCGTCCCGACGCCGAACGGCCCGGGCGGCGGCTCGCTCTCTTCGGTGGCCTGCTTCACCGCGAAGCGTTGCATCGCGGTCGGGTCGACCTCGCCGACCGCGCTCACGAGAACCGCGATGGCTGCCCAATGGGACGGCGCGCACTGGTCGGTCGTGAAGGTCCCGAGTCCGCCCGGCGGCAAGCGCAGCTCCTTCGGCGGCGTGTCGTGCGCGAGTGAGACGATGTGCATGGCCACGGGCACGTGGGCGCGCTCGAACGATCAACTCGCCGCAACCATGACCCTCACCGAGCGGTGGAACGGGAAGGCGTGGTCGTATGTCGCGAGTCCGAAGCCGGTCGGCGCGGGCCGGGCCGGCTTCGGCGGCGTGTCGTGCCCGAGCGCGACCAGCTGCATGGCCGTCGGCACGTTCGTGAGCACACCGCATCACACGCTCACGGTGAAGGGATTCGCCGAGCTGTGGAACGGCAGGAGTTGGGCGATCTCCCCGCTCCCGAACCCGGCCGGCGCGGACGACGCCGACATCGCCGCGATCGAGTGCCCGAGCGTGCTCAACTGCGTCGCGGTCGGCGGGAACTTCACCGGCACGCAAACCGGCGACACGCTGGCCGAGGTCTACCGCTGAGTCGAGCGCCCGCGCCGCCGCGGGTGGCGCTCAGATGATCTCGCGCGCGTCGCGATCGGGGAGCGTGGGATAGGGAGCAAACGGCAGCGTCTGGTACCAGAACGCGACCGTCGCGATGTCGTCCTGGAGTTGCAGGTAGCGGCCGCCCGATCTCCAGCCGAGCGCCTGCATCGTGACGCGCAGATCGGTGCGGAACCGGATCGGGTCGGTGAGGTGCCATCGGTACAGACCGAACCGCTGCTGCGAGCGGTACGTTCCGTCGGGCCGGAGCACCTGCGGCATGCCGGCGTACGGCGTGGTGAACTCGGTGTAGTTGCCGTCGACGTCGAAGTTGTACGAGCCGCAGAAGTAGTCCTCGGTGCCGGTGCCGCAGATCGTCGGGTACTCGTCGTCGCCGTCGACGAAGAACTTCACCTCGCCTTCGCCCCACCAGCCCGAGTTGTTCACGCCCCACGCGCAGTAGGTGCCGACGTACTGACCTCGGCCGTGCACACCGTCGAGCACGCGCACGACATCGCCCGGCGCGAGCGGATTGACGCGGCGGAACTGGGCACAGAAGTGCGCGGCGTCGTCGGGCACGTCACAGAGCGAGTAGGTGATCTGGTAGTAGACGAGGCGCTCGCGCTCGCTCTCGTTGGTGAGCGTGATGCGCGCATGGCGCCGGAACGGCATCTCCCAGTAGCAATTGAACGCGCGCCCCGGGTTTACGCACACCGCGAGCGACGACACCTGCGCGTACTCACCCCACCCGCACGCGAAGAAGTCGCCGACGGGACATTCGACCGCGGGCTGCGGATCGTCGTCCCAGTACATGCGGAGGATCTGGTTGCGCCAACCGCCCGTGGGCGTGAGCCAGATGTGTTGGATCGCACCCGAACCCTCGATGTCGGCGAGCACGAACGTCTCGCCGGGGGCCACGGTGACCGACGGCGAGATCTTCCAACCCGGGCCGAGCTCCCGACCGGGGCCCGCGCCGGTGCCCTCGGTGGCCATTCCGCCGCGGCCCTTCTCGCCGGTGAAGTTCTCCGGGCTGATCGAGCGGGTCTCGGCGTCGGCGATGCGCCACACGTTCCCGAGCCCGACCCCGAGTCCGTTCCAGGCCCCGTCATCAGTCATGGAGCCCCGTTCATGCGAATTGTCTAGCCTCTCCGCACTGTGAATGAGCCGCTGGGAACACCGGGATCGCCGAAGAGCCTGCCGCTGATCCTGGCACGCGAGCTCGCGGCGAACCTGGCCACGCCGATGTTCTTGCTGGACGCCGGGGGCATGCTCGTGTTCTACAACGACGCGGCGGCCCTGTTGCTCGGCAAGCCGTTCGCGGAGCTCGGCGAGATCCCGTCCGGCGAGTTCGGTGCTTCGCTGCAGGTCACGACTCCCGCCGGCGAGCCGATTCGTCGGCGCGACACGGCGTCGGGAGTTGCGTTCTACGAGCACCGACCCGCGCACATGACCGTGCTGGCGACCACCTACGACGGCGTGCGCGGCGAGTACGAGTCAACGGCCTATCCGCTACTCGGCGCAACCGGCGAGATGCACGGCGTGGTCGCAGTGTTTTGGCCGACCGGATCCGGGGAAGGCGTACCCCAATGAGAGCCCGTATTTGGGGGTGCCGAGGATCAGTCGCCGCGCCGGGGCCCGACACGGTCAAATACGGGGGCAACACCTCCTGCGTGGAGGTGCGCCTCGACAGCGGTCAGGCACTCGTGCTCGACGCGGGCACCGGGATGCGCCCGCTCGGTGTCGCGATGCAGTCGGATCTCCCGGCCGAGCTGCACATCATGCTCACACACCTGCACATGGATCACCTGCAGGGTCTCGGGTTCTTCCGGCCCCTGTTCGCGCCCGGCGGCGACATCCACATCTGGGGGCCGACTTCGCCGGTGCAGCATCTCGCCGAGCGCATCGCGATGTATCTCTCGCCGCCGCTGTTCCCGGTGCGCCTCGACGACGTGCCCTCTCGCCTCACGTTCCACGACGCGCCGGAAGAGCCGGTGACGATCGGCTCGGCCACGGTCCGGGCTGCGAAGGTCACTCACCAGGGCCCGACGGTCGGGTATCGCATCGAGGAGCAGGGCCGGTCGATCGTGTACCTGCCCGACCACGAGCCTTCGATCGGCGGCGATCTCGCCACGACCCCGGCCGAGTGGATGAGCGGCCACCATCTGGCTCGCGACGCCGACGTGCTGTTGCACGATGCGCAGTACCGCGATCACGAGTACGGCGCGCACGTCGGGTGGGGTCACTCGAGCATCGGCGATGCGTTGGAGTTCGCGAACAAGGCCGACGTCGATCGCCTCGTGCTGTTCCACCACGATCCGTACCACACCGACGACGAGCTCGAGATCCTGCTCACCGAGGCGCGCGCCCACTGGCCCGGCATGCACGACCGCGTGTGCCTGGCCTACGAGGGCATGACGATGGAGCTCGACGCCGCCGGAGTGAACGGCGCCTTCCACCTCACCTGACGCCGAAACGCTTCATCAGATGAAGGGGTTAGCGGGTGGTCAGGCGTCGCCAGGTCGCGAGGTCGCGCTCGTCGGCGGGGCGACCGACGCGGGTCACCGTGTCGACTCCCTCGGCTTCGGCACGCAGCGCCGCGACCGTGCACCGTTCGCGTGGACGCGACGCGAACGGGTCGAAGCGGAAATGCGTCATCGCGTTGCGGTGCGTGATCTTGTCGATCACGGTTTCGTCGAGCCCGGCGAACAACACCTCGAGGTGTTCCGGGGCATCCGGCCACGAGCTGTCGGAGTGGGGATAGTCGGACTCCCAGCACACATTGTCGACGTTGAAGTGGTCGAGCAGCTCCACACCGACGCGATCTTCGATGAAGCAGCACAAGATCCGCTCCCGAAACAACTCGCTCGGGGAAAGGCCCTGCGGCGCGGCGTGACGCATCCATCCGTTGTGCCGGTCGACGGTGTGCTCGGCGCGCTGCAGGAAGTAGGGGATCCACCCGATGTCGCCTTCGGCGAGCGCGAACCGCAACGCGGGGAACCGGTGCCAGAAGTCGGCCCACAGCAGGTCGCCGAGCGTGTAGACCGCCATCACCGACGACAGGCTCATCGGCACCGGAGCCGGCGCGTCGGGCGCAGTCGACGCCGACTTCGACGACGACCCGACGTGACAGCACAGCACGGTGCCGACATCGCAACACGCCGCGAACAGCGGATCCCATTCCCCGGAGTGAATGCTCGGCATGCCGAGACCGGCCGGGTTCTCGGAGAACGTCACCGCGTGGCATCCCATCGCCGCGAGGCGGTGGACCTCGTCGGCCGCGGCATGCACGTCGAAGAGCGGCAGGATCCCGCAGGGGATGAACCGATCGGGGTAGGCGCCGCACCACTCGTGCACGTGCCAGTCGTTGTACGCCTTGATCATCACGAGGTTCACGTCGCGATCGGGCCCGGCGTTCAGCACCTGCCCGGAGAAGCCCGTCCAGTTCGGGAAGTTCAATCCCGCGAGCTGACCGCCGGCCGACATGTCGCGCACGCGCTCGTGCACGTCGTAGCAGCCGGGACGCATCTCCTCGTAGCGGCTCGGGTCGACGTTGAACATCTCCGGCGACTTGCCGGCAACGGCGTTGAGCCCGAGGTTCCGGCCGCGCAGATCGCCGTAGTACCACTGGAGAGATCCCGACGGCTCCTCTACGACGCGCGGCGAGCGGTCACGGTAGCGCGGCGGCACGTGGTCGACGAACATGTCGGCCGGTTCGCAGATGTGGTCGTCGACCGACACGAGAATGAGATCGCCGGCGTTCATCGCCCCCCGAACGTAGTGTGAACGGGCCCACCGCGCCGCGTCGAGAGAAGGACGGTGATGGATACGTCAGGGAGTTGGGTCGCGGGCTCGCGTGACGAGTTGCTGGCCGGAGCCGTTGACCGCGTGGCCGTGAGCCCGGCCGACGGCAAGTCGGGGTCGGAGTTCGAGCTCGTCACGATCGAGGGGCAGCGATACTTCGCGAAGACGGCCGGCTATCGCCGTGACTGGCTCATGCGGGTTACGGGCGATCGCGACCTCCGCACGTTGAAGATCTGGCAGGCCGGGATCATGCAGGGCGCGCCTGCGGAGATCGACCATGCGGTGGTCGGGATGGCCGTGGAAGGCGAGGGCGAAGACGCGCTCCTCACGATCTTGATGCGCGACATCGGCGCGCACCTCATCCCCGAGGGCGATGCCGTGATCCCGCTCGCGACGCATCTCGGCCTGGTCGACGGCCTGGCCGCGTTGTCGGCGCGCTACTGGGGCTGGCCCGACGACATCGGGCTCATGAGCATCGAGCAACGACTGCGGTTCTTCTCGCCCGACAACATCGCGCCGGAGACGGCCGTGGACGACCCGCCGGTGCCGATCGCCGTCGCCGCGCAGGGCTGGCCCCGGCTCGCGCAAGCGGCGCCCGCGCTCGCCGAGCTCCTCGCGGCGATCCACGCCGATCCCACCCCGTTGGCCGACGCGTTGCGCGCGACGCCCGCAACGTTCCTGCAGGGCGACTGGAAGATGGGCAACCTCGGGATGCATCCCGACGGCCGCACGATCCTGCTCGACTGGGCCTACCCCGGCTCCGGGCCCGCGTGCTGGGATCTCGCGTGGTACCTCGCGCTCAACTGCCGGCGATTGCCCGCGAGCAAGGAAACGACGATCGACGCGTTCCGCGACGCACTCCAACGGCGAGGGGTCGCGACCGAGAGCTGGTTCGATCTGCAGGTCGACCTCTGCCTGCTCGGCATGGCTGCGTGTTTCGGGTGGGAGAAGGCGATGAGCGACGCCGACGAACTTGCCTGGTGGGAGCGCGCGGCCGTCGCCGGTGCGCGGCACGTGAAGGAGCACTACCCGGTGCCCGCGGGCTGACCGTCCACTCAGGCGAGCGCGGCGATGTGGATGACCGACCGCACCAGGATCGGCACGTCGGCGCCGAGCAGCTCCACCGTGCGCGCGACGAGCGCATCGCGCGCGCCGGGTGGGAGCTGGTTCACGAACCACGCGGTGTGCGCCATGCCGAGTCTCCACTCGACGAGCTCCGCGACGGTGAGCTCGGGGAACGGCGCCCGCATCGCCGCGACCGCGATCGCGTGCAGGCCGGCTGCGCGCGCCGCCGCTTCCGCGCGCGGGACCGTCGCCAACTTCGACGACGCGTTCTGCTTGAAGTCGGCGTGGAAGCCGGGCGCCGCCCAGCCGATCTCACGCAGCGCCTGCTCGGACGCGTCCTTCACCGGGTGCGTGTCGTCGTCGGCGTACGCCGACGCGAGCACCGGCCCGCCGGGCGCGGTGACGCGCCGACCTTCGCGGAGCCCCACGGTCGGGTCGTCGAGATGGTTGTAGCAGTAGGCGGCGACCACGCCGCCGAGCACGTGATCGCGGAACGGCAGTGAGGTCGCGTCGGCGACGACCGCCGGCGGTCGATCGGATCGTTGCACGACGAGCATGCCGTGTGCGAGATCCGTTGCGACCACCCGCGCGCCTGCCGCTCGCGCCGCGCGCGACGCGACTCCGGTTCCGGCACCGACGTCGCACAGCAGCCGGCCGGCAAGGGGCACCGGTGACGCCGCGATCAGCAGCTCGGCGAGACGCGCGTAGATGCGGCCCGGACCGGCCGCCCACGCGACCGCGCCCGCTGAGTAGGCGTCGGCCGCGGATGCGGGCGTGCCGGACCCGGAGAAGCTCACGACGTGCGATCCGAGTTCATGCGCCGCTCCTCTTCCGGCTGCCGCGAGCACCCTACGTTTGCCGCTCCGGCACACACGGCGCCGCGGGAGTCAGAGCGAGGCGTTGCGGGTCACCGTCGCGAGCGAGCACTTCACGGGACCCTTCGCGTTGAGCGTGCCGGTGGCATGCCACGTTGCGGTCGCACCCACTTCGACCCGGGCAACCGCGGCCAGCCCGTCGCCGACTCCGTTGCCCGCCGAATCCTCGAACTTGACGTGCACGGTGTACAGGCTGGCCTTGCTGCTGTGATTCACGATGCGACCCGAGGCGGAGGGGTGACCACCACTCGGGCTGGCCGTGCACGCGGTGATCGTCACGTCCTTGGCCGCGCTCTTGCTCGATGTCGCACAGCCGGCGACGAGCGCGACCGCGGCGATCGCAATGGCGAGCAGTCGAGATCTCATGTGCGCCTCCGGCGCGCGCGACGGGTCATCGCGAGCCATCACGGTCTAGCAGCAGGCCGGCGGCGTCCGCAGCGTCGAGCGATTGCCGGACGTTCGACGACGCCGCGCTCACCGCGACTTTCCGAGCCGGGCCGCGAGCGCCTGAGCCCGGAGGAGCTCGCGGATGCCGGACGGATCGAGGGAGCGCACCTCCGAGAGGTCGGCGTGCACGTCGTCACTCTCGGCGAGGGCCGCCGCGAGCGCGGCCCGGAAGGCCGGAGCGCGGCGGGGGTCGAGATCGCCGCGCAGCACCACGACCCGCTCGTCGTCGGCGGCGCGCAATTGCATCCGCACCTGGTCGATCTGCTCCTGGAAGCCTTTGCGTCGGCCGTGCGTGCCGACGTGCTTCGTGTGTTCGACGACGGTCATTCCCGCACCGTTCCCTCGCGGCGGCCGATCGAATCGCGGTCCGCGGTCGGGCCGGCGGGCCGGCGGGCCGACTCGGCGGCAGGGCGATCCCCGCTGTTTGCGCTCTTCGTACCGTGGGTATTTCTTGCTCATGCGATTCGTTCGCCACGTGGGCCGGAGCATGCTCGCTCCGATGTTCGTCAGCGGCGGCCTCGACGCGTTCCGTCATCCCGAATCGAAGGCGGCCAAAGCCGCGAACGTCACCGCGCCCATCGCGTCGACCCTCGGGTTCCGCGACGATCCCGCGCTCTTCGTGCGCTTCAACGGCGCTGTGCAGATCCTCGGGGGCGCGCTGCTCGGCATCGGCGCGTGCACGCGTCTCGCGGCACTCGCGTTGGCGGCATCGCTCGTGCCGACGACGTTCGCCGGTCACCGCTTCTGGGAAGAGCGCGATCCCGCGGGGCGCGCGATGCAGCGTGTGCAGTTCTTGAAGAACGCCGCGATGCTGGGTGGCCTCGTGTTGCTCGTCGCCGACGGCGGCTGATCCGAAGCTGCACGAGAGAGAGGGAATGGCCGAGACTCCGAGGACGAGACCGTCGGATGCGACGCGATCCGAGGAAGAACGCGACGCGCAGGTGCGGGCCGGGGCCGACGCGGTCGACCCCGAGGCGCCGGTGCCCGACGACGCGCCGGTCGACGCCGATGTGGCCGAGCACTACGAGGACCTGATCGAGCGCGGAGCCGCGCAGCAGGGCGAGGGCCGACTGCCCTGACGATCGTCACCCCACACCCGCGCCGCTGACCCTGCGGCCGGGACGCGTCCGTCACGACGACGAGCAAGCTTGCACGCGCACAGCAGCCGAGCGGTCGCTCGGCGGCGATTCGGGCGTCGGTACTGTTGTGCGAGTGAAAGGTCGTGATGGCTGATCAAATGCCGGCCGCGACCGGGTGGGGCGCACCCGCCGGTCCGGCCGATCCGAAACGTTGGATCGCGCTCGTGATCCTCTCGAGCACGCTGTTCATCATCGTGCTCGACAACACGATCCTCAACGTCGCCGTACCGACGATCATCCGGGAATTCCACACGCAGGTCTCGTCGATGCAGTGGGTGATCTCGGGGTACTCGCTCATCTTCGCCTCGTTGCTCATCAGCTTCGGTCGTCTCGGTGACATCATCGGCCGCCGAAAGCTCTTCTTCGTCGGCGCGGGGCTGTTCGCGATCGGATCGCTGATCGCGTCGCTCTCGCATTCCGTTGTTCAGTTGTTCGTCGGCGAGTCGCTCATCGAGGGCATCGGCGCCGCGATGATGCTCCCGGCCACGCTCTCGATCCTGTCGGCAACCTTCCGCGGACGCGAGCGCGGTATGGCCTTCGCGGTGTGGGGATCGGTCGCCGGAGGAGCCGGCGCGTTGGGGCCGTGGATCGGCGGCATCCTGACCACCGACTACTCGTGGCGGTGGGCGTTCAGGGTCAACGTCGTGATCGCGCCGCTCGCGATCATCGCCGGCATCTTCGTCGTGCACGAGTCGAAGGACGAGCGGGCGAAGGGTCTCGACCCGCCCGGTGTGGTCGCGGTCACCGTCGGGCTGCTCGCGTTGGTGTTCGGCATCATCGAGGCTGCGCGTTACGGGTGGTGGAAGCCCGTCGGCGACCAGTCGATCGGCGGGTGGACCTGGCCGCTGCACGGTGTCTCGATCGTTCCCGTGTCGTTGGCGCTGGCCGTCGTGGTGCTGGGCGGGTTCGTGTGGCTCGAGCTCGCGCGAGTCGGGGCCGACCGTCCGGTCGTGTTCGACTTCACCGATCTGGTTCACCGCGGCTTCCGCTACGGCCTGATCAACACGACCGTGCTGGCGATGGGCGAGTTCGGCGCGTTCTTCGTGCTCCCGATCTTCCTGCAGGACGGGCTCCACCTCTCGGCGATCCGCAGCGGTACGTGGCTCCTGCCTGCCGGTGTCATGGCCTTCGTCGGTGGCGGTATCGGCGGCCGCCTCAGCCGCCGCTTCGGACCCAAGTACGTCATCACCATCGGATTGACGTTCGAGGCGCTCGGCATCTGGCTCTACGTCGCGGCCTTCTCACACTCCACGACGTTCCTCGCGTTGCTCCCGGCGTTGATGCTGCACGGCATCGGGATCGGCTTCGCGACGAGTCAGCTCACCAACGTGGTGCTGAGCGACATCCCACCGCAAAAGGCCGGCTCGGCGAGTGGCGCCGCGGGCATGGTGCGCCAGGTCGGGACCGCGCTCGGCATCGCGCTCATCGGTGCGATCTTCGTGTCGCAGGCGACGAGTCACGTTCGGCACGACCTGGCCCGAGCGCGCGACATCCCGCCCGCAGTGCGCGCGCAGGTCGTGAACGGGGTCGGCGACGGCATCGGGGGCGGTGCTCCGCCGGGAGCCACGGCCACGCCGACCGGGCGCGAGGTCTCGGTCATCGTCTCGAACGGTGTCGCCGACGCGGCGCGCCCGGCGGTCGCGTTCGCGGGCGCCGTCGTGACCATCGGTGCGCTGATTTCGCTGCTCGTGCCGAACATCCCGGCCGAACCCGAGGTCCCTTCGGTCGATTGGTCGGCCGCAGGGCCAGCCGCGGAGACCGAACCCGACGCCGACTCCGAATTGGAGCCCTACGCCACCTCATGAACAAACGCGACGGTCCGGTGCTGATGCCGAGCGATGTGTCCCAGCGCGTGGGCCCCTTCGACCGGTTCGCGGGATGGTCGTCGAAGATCGCGAGTCGCGCCGCGTTCTTCACGTTCTGTGTGTTGCTCGTCGTCGTCTGGCTTCCGAGCTTCTTTCTGATCCGGAACCTCGACACCTGGCAGCTGATCATCAACACGGTGACGACGATCATCACCTTCTTGATGGTCGCGCTGCTCCAGAACAGCCAGACGCGAACCGATCAGGCGGTCCAGCACAAGCTCAACGCAATCGCCGACGGTCTCGGCGACCTCATGGATCACATTGCCGCCGGCGGCAACGACGCGGAGCTGCGCCACGACGTCGTCGAGTTGCGGGCCGCGGTCGGCGTCGAACTTCACGAGAGCTCGTCCCGTAACGGGGTCGGGCCCGAAACCCCCAGCTGACCGGAGCAACTACCGCCTGATGCCCGTACCGAACCCGATCGCAGGCTTCGGCCTCCCGACGCCGATCGCGCGGCGCTTCGAGGCAGTCATGTTCGACTGGGACGGAACGGCGGTGACCGACCGGAAGCAGGACGCGAGCGCGGTGCGGGCGGCGGTCGAGTCGCTGTGCGCGGCGGGCTGCGACATCGCGGTCGTGACCGGCACGCACTTCGAGAACATCGATTCGCAGCTCGGTGCGCGCCCGCCCGGCCCCGGACGATTGCTGGTCGCCGACAATCGCGGATCGGAGCTGTTCGAGATCGACCGCACCGGCGCCCGCCTCCTCTTCCGGCGCGAGGCCGGCGCGGAGGAGGACGCCGCGTTGACGCGCGCCGCGGAGCTGCTCGTCACGAGGCTCGCGGCGCGGGGCCTCGTGGCGGAGGTCGTGTCGCAGCGCCTGAACCGGCGCAAGATCGACCTGATCCCGCTGCCCGAGTGGGCGGATCCGCCCAAGGCGCAGATCGACGACCTGCTCCTCGCGGTCGAGCAGCGACTGCGCGCGGCGGGCATCGGGAGTCTCGCCGAGGTCGCGGAGCTCGCCGAGGACATCGCGCGTGAAGCAGGCCTCGCCGATCCCAAAGTCACGAGCGACGCCAAGCACGTCGAGATCGGGCTCACCGACAAGGCCGACTCCGCGCGGGCCGTGTACGAGCAGCTCTGGGCCGGCGGGACGCCACCGGAGCACGTGCTGGTCGGCGGCGACGAGTTCGGCGAGCTCGGCGGGCTGCGGGGGAGCGACGCCTTCATGCTCGTCGCGGGGGCCGCGGACGCGACGGTGTTCTCGGTCGGCGTCGAGCCCCACGGCGTGCCGGACGGTGTCGTGCATCTGCCCGGCGGACCGGAGCGGTTCCTCGACGTCTTGCACGACCAAGTGCTCCGCCGCTCGGAGCTTCCTCGCGTCGCCGAGCTCCCAGGTTGGTCGCTGGTCGTGCCCGCGTTCGCTCCGGAGCCGGAGCACGACCACGAAGCCCTGCTCTGCATCGCCGACGGCGTGATCGGTACGAACGGCGCGCCGCTGCTTTCGCATCCCGCCGCGCATCCCGAAGTGCTCGCCGCCGGGATCTACGACGGCGAAGGCCCGCTGACCGATCTGTTGTCGGGGCCGCGTTGGGCCGCGCTCTGGCGCGCGCTCGCACCCGGTGACCGCGTACGACGCGTGCTCGACTTGCGCGCCGGCGTGCTCGGCGAAGCGGTCGCCGGCGCGACGACCGCGACGAGCGTGCGGTTCTCGTCGTTCGCGCGGCCCGGCGTCGCGGTGTTGCGGGCCGAGGTGGATCCGCCGGAGAGCTCGGACCCGCTCCGGCCACCTCTCGATGCCGGGACCCACAGTGGCCGGGTGGATGGTTACGCGTGGACGGCGGTGGCCGGGAGCGACGGTTCGATCACGGCCGCGGCATGGCAGGAGCGCGACGCGACCCGCCTCGACCGCATCGCGGCGTACGTCCCCAGCCGCGACGGGCTCCAGCCCGAACGCGCGGCCGCGATACTCCGCGACGCGTGCGCAATCGGTTTCAACGGCTTGGCCGCCGAACATCGGCGCGAGTGGTCGCGGCGTTGGGAGAACGCCGACGTGTGTATAGCGGGCGAGGCGCAACTCCAACTCGACGTGCGCCTCGCCTTGTTCCACTTGATGTCGTCGGTCGCGGTGCGCGGCGAAGCCGCGGTGGGTGCGCGCGGGCTGAGCGGGCACGGCTATCGCGGGCACGTGTTCTGGGACGCCGATCTCTTCGTGCTCCCGTTCCTGGCCGCGACCGAGCCGGCCGCGGCGCGGGCGATGCTCGAGTACCGCAGCAACCGGCTCCCGGCCGCGCTCGCCGCGGCCCGCGCTGCGGGTCACCGGGGCGCGCAGTTCCCGTGGGAGTCCGCGGCGACCGGAGTCGACGTGACGCCGCGTGCGGTCAAGGACGCGACCGGGCACACCGTGCCGATTCGCACCGGTGCCGACGAGGTGCACGTCGTCGGCGACATCGCGTGGGCGGTGTGCTGTTATGTCGATTGGTCGGGCGACGACGCGTTCGCGCACGGTCGCGGGCGGCAGATCCTGGT
>CAZLEC010000008.1:12853-22770 GCA_964558245.1 uncultured Burkholderiales bacterium
TGGTCGAGACCGCGCGGTACTGGGCGTCGCGCGTCCGGCTCGATCAGAAGGGGCATGCGCACATCTACGGAGTGATCGGGCCCGACGAGTACCACGAGCCCGTCGACGACAACGCCTACACCAACGTGCTGGCGCGCTGGAACCTGCGCCGGGCGGCGGCGAGCGCGGTAGCGGTCGACGACGGCATGGTCGACGACGTCGAGGTGAAGAGCTGGCACGACATCGCCGATGCCCTCGTCGACGGGTTCGACCCGTCGACCGGCGTGTACGAGGAGTTCGCCGGCTTCTTCGACCTCGAACACACTCTCGTGCGCGATCTCGTGCCCGAGCGGCCGATCAACGCCGACCTGGTGCTCGGGCCCGATCTGGTGCACCGGTCGCAAATCGTGAAGCAGACCGACGTGTTGATGCTCCACCATTTGATTCCCGAGGAGCTCGAGCCGGGTTCACTCGCGGCGAATCTCGACTATTACGAACCTCGTACCGCGCACGGCAGCTCGCTGTCCTTGGGGATTCATGCCGGATTGCTCGCGCGCGCCGGGCGCCTCGACGCGGCGGTTGCCGCGTTGCGCACGGCGGCGGGCCTCGACGACAACGATCTGGTTTCGAACAAGTCGGGAGGTGTGCACCTCGGCGCGATGGGAAGTGTGTGGCACGCGCTCGCGTACGGGTTCGCCGGTCTCCGACCCGACGGTGACGCGCTCGCGATCGATCCGCACATTCCGCACGCATGGTCGGAGCTCGAGATCCGGGTGAAATTCCGCGGCGTGCCGATGCGGCTCCGCCTGGGCTCGAAAGCGGTCGTCGTACGCGCTCCGTCTTCGGTGACCGTGGTGGTCGGCGGACGGCGCGTTCCGTGCGCGGCGGGCGAGACGCACATCGAGATCGATTGACGCGAGGTCGCCGGCGCGTCAGGAATCGTGCTCGCCGGGAAACACGTCGGTCTCCGACTGGTGCCACACCGGACTGTCACCCGCAGTCTCGACGTTGAAGCCGTACTCGAACACGAGTGAGCCACCGAAGGTCGCGCCGATCGACACGAGGCCCGCGGTCACGATCGAGAGCACGAGGATCGCGACATCGGGATGCGTGCGCGTGTGGTACACGTTGAGCCGGAGCGCGATGTCGACGAGCGCGAGCACGGTGACGGTGATCATCGTCCAGGCGTGGGTGTTCGCGGTCCGACGGGCCTGGGTTCCCTTCTCGCTCGACCGCAGCCAGTCCCAGAATCCGGTGAGGGCCGTGAGGACCGACACCGCGGCGCCGCCGACGAACACGTAGGTGCCGGCGCGGAAGTAGTCGACTGCCCACGGGTCGTGTCGTCCGAGCGACGCGATGACGTCGAGTGCGGCCCCGAAGATGTACGCGGCGATGGGGAAATCGGTAAGCGGCGGGTGCGTCGGCTTCCCCGACCAGCCGCGCAACCCCTTGAACTTTCGGCCCCGCAACGTCAGGGTGGGCCGGACCGAGAACCTGCGCATCACCGCGCTCCATTCCGACGAACGTGCCGCGTCGCCAGCCGCGTACCCGGCAAGGTCCCGCAGTAATCGCAGACCCTCATCGGGATCAATAGGGCAATGGCTCGATGTGGAGCTCGTGGTCCCAGTCGTAGAGGCCGATCAGTCGCGCGCAGGTCGGGGAGAGGTTCCGCACCACGAGCGTGTGACCGCGGCGGGCGGCGTACTCGGTTGCATTTACGAGCACGTGGTACCCGGCCAGGTCCACGAACGTGAGCGCCGAACAGTCGACGCTCACGAGTGCCTCGTCGGCCGCATCGATCGTTTCGTGAAGCTCGAGGTTGAACGCGGGTGCGGTCGCGAGGTCGATCTCGCCTACCGCTTTGCACGCACCAAGCATCCTCGCCTGCCCTTTGCGTCGGGCGAAAAGCCGGGGTCCGGGGCTTCGTCGCGTTCGGTATGCGGGAGCAACCTACTCGCGACCCGCGCCTCCGGAAACGGCGCCAATTTTCGGCCGATCGCGGCAGGGATCGGCGGAAATTGGAGTTTGCGACGTTGGTGAAGAATGCACCATTGTCATGCTCCCGCCGGGGCTTGGCGGATCTGTACGCCGGGCGCGTTCGAGCGCAGCGGATGCCAGGTACCGGAGGGCGTCCACTCCTGGCCGCCGTAGCGAATGCTCGTGATGCGGTACTGCTGAGCGTGGCCGACGAGCCACGTCGCGATCGTCCAGCCGCGCGTCGGAGGGACGCGCACGGCCACGGTCGGTCCGCCGAGCTGCTGCGCCAGCGCGGGCACCGGCGAGCCGACCGGCTGGAGCGAGCGCCGGAGCGGGAACTCGCACGCGAGTCCGGCTCGCGCTTCGCCCGTGGCCGCGATCGCGAGGGCCCTCGCCAGTGGCTCCCACGACGCGTACGCCTCGGGTGCGTCGCTGTGCTGCACGGCCTGGGCGGCATCGGTCACCGACATGGTCTGCCAACCGTGCACCTTCGCGAGCGCCTCGAAGAAGGCGGTCGCCGCGTACGCGGGCTTCATGATCTGCGCGTTCGTACCCCAACCTTGCGACGGGCGTTGTTGGAAGAGCCCGACCGAGTCTCGGTCGCCGTACGAGAGGTTGTGGAGCTGCGACTCCTGGAGCGCGGCCGCGAGCGCGATCGTGACGGCGTGGTCGGGCAACGCGAGCCGCTTGCCGACCACGGCGATCGTCGTCGCGTTCGCTGCTTGCGCGAGATCGATGGAGTACGGCGACGGTCCGGTCGTGACTCGACACCCGGACGGAGTGGCCCGCTCGTTGCCGAGCGACGCCCAGATCGCGGCGGCCGCGACGACGACCACCGCGGCCAGCGCGAGCGCCGACGCGCCATAGACCACGCGGCGGCTCCGCCGCGTGCGCCGGGGCTCGACGCCTCCGGCGGCACCGGTGGAACCCATCTTTCGACGATACCCGTGGTGACGCGCGAATCGGTCGCGCCGCCGGCCCGCCGCCGCATCGCTACATTCGGCGGGTGCCCGGCGAATGGTTCGAGTGGAACTGGGACGAGACGCTGTTCGCGAGCGCCGCGCCGCACTACGACCGGGGTCGCCTGCCGTACTCGCCGGAACTCGCCGACGCGTTCGAGCGCGCGCTCGACCTCGACGGACACGGTCGACTCCTCGACGTCGGCTGCGGTCCGGGAACGGTGACGCTTCCCCTCGCTCGGCACTTTCGCGAGGTGACCGGTCTGGACCCCGACGCGGGCATGCTCCGCGAGGCGCGACGACTTGCTTCCGCGCGCGGCGTCGAGAACGCGGTGTGGGTGCAGCTGCGCGGCGAGGATCTTCCGCGCGCGCTCGGCCCCTTTCGCGTCGTCACCTTCGCGGCGTCGTTCCACTGGATGGATCGGCCGCTCGTGGCGGCGCGGGTCCGAGCGATGCTCGATCCCGGCGGCGCGGTGGTGCATGTCGACAACCGGCATCAGGACCGACTCGAGCCGGCGGGCGCGTTCCCGCCGCCTCCTCGTGCCGAGATCGACGCGCTCCGTCGCGAGTACCTGGGTGGCGACCGGCGGGCCGGGCAGACGGTGCGGAACACCTCACCCGGCGACGAAGACGAGGTCTTTCGGGCGGCCGGTTACGCGGGGCCGCAACGGGTCGTCGCCCCCGACGGCCGCATCGTCACCAGGACCGTCGACGACGTCGTGCACGAGACGCTCTCGATGTCTCAGACGGCGCCTCATCTCTTCGGGAGCCGCTTGCAGGAGTTCGAGTCCGACCTGCGGCGCATGCTCCTCGCGGCGTCGCCGCCGGGCGCCTTCTCCGAGCGCCTGCCCGACAACGAGCTGAAGATCTGGCGCCCGGTTCGGCCCTAGGGAGGGCGCGTCTCAGTCGCTCAGCGATTGAACGATCGCACGTTCGATCTCGGCCTCGGTCGACGTGTCGGTGATCTTGTTGCCACGGCTGTCGACCACGTAGAACGCGTCGACCACCTGCGTGCCCAGTGTCTGTACCCGGGCCGAGCGAATGTCGACGTCGAACTCCGTCAGCGCGCGGGTGATGTTGTAGAGCACGCCGACGCCGTCGACCGCGTACACGTCGATGACGGTCGCGGTGTCGGAGGCGTCGTTGTCGAAGCGAACCTTGGTGATCGGCGCTCGCCACGGCTGGCTCTGCTTGGCGTAGGTGCGCGCCCGCTCGGCCACGCGCGCCTGCACCGCGAGCCGACCGTCGAGCGCGAGCATCAAGTCGTGCTCGATGCGCGGCCACGGGGTCTCGGTGCGGAACGGATCGGACACGCCGAACTCGGAGAGCGCGCGCCCGTCGGCGGAGTACGCCGACGCCGAGACGACGTCGAGCCCGTGGAACGACAGCACACCGGCAACCTTGCAGAAGATTCCGGGCCGGTCGTCAGTGGCGATCGTGAGGACGCGCGGCTCGCACACGATCCGGGTGCCCTCCGATTCGAGGAGCGCGCGGTGCGCCGCGTTCGGGAAGGTCGGGACTTCCGTCTCGACGACATCGGTCCCGCCCATGAGCACCGCGACGCGTTGCACGAGGAGCGCGACGAGCTGCGACTTCGACGAGCTCCACGCCGCGGGACCGGTCGCGCGCGAGTCGGCCTCCGTCAGCACTTCGAGGAGCTGCAACGCGGCGAGGGACGAAACGCGCGCCGCGACGCGCTGAACCGTCGCGGGATCGTCGAGGTCGCGGCGCACGGCGACTTCCGACAGGAGCAGGTGGTTGCCCACCAGCTCGGCGAGCACGCTCACGTCGGCTTCGGAAAAGCCCATACGCGAGCCGAGCCGGCAGGCGAGCTCGACGCCCGCTTCCGTATGGTCGCGAGGCGTGCCCTTGCCGAGGTCGTGCAGCAGCGCGCTCATCACGAGGAGATCGGCCCGGTCGACCCGATCGGCGCCGGCGGCCGCGTTCGCGGTCGCTTCGAGGAGGTGCCGGTCGACGGTGAAGCGGTGATACGCGTTGCGCTGGGGCAACGACCGCACCGGTTCCCATTCCGGCAGGATCCGCGACCAGATGCCGCGGTGGTCGAGCGCCTCGATCACCGGGATCGCGCCCGCGCCTACGAGGAGCAACCCGATGAGGAGCTCTCGCGCACCCGGAGGCCACGGTTCGGGAAGCGCCGGCGCGCGTTCGGCGAGGCGTTCCAGCGAGTCACGATCGATCGCGGTGCCGTGCTCGGCAGCCAGCCGGGCCGCGCGCAGGGCGAGCAGCGGATCGGCGGCGGGATCGGCGGCAGTGTCGATGTGCACTTCGCCGTCGCGCAGGATCACGCCTTCACCGAGCACACGGTCGCGCCGTCCGACGCGGCCGATCGGACCGCGCAGAGAAGATCGCACCCGGCGCCACGCGTCGTCGCTCGTCCAGGCGATCGCGCGGGCAGCCGACGCGACTTCGCTCATGAGCGCGTCACTGTCGGCCATGCCGAGCGCGTCGGCGACGCCGTCTTGCTCCTGGAGCGCGAGCACGTTCGAAGGGCGGTCGGTGCGTCGCTGCAGCTCGACGCGCGCGTCGAGGAGCGTGGCGTACGCGGCGGCGAGACTGATCTCGTCGTGTTCGAGGAGGATCGCTCGCGCCGCCTGCGCCCAGCGCAGTGAATGCACGTCGCGCAGGCCACCGCGTCCTTCTTTGAGGTCGGGTTCGAGCATGAACGCGACTTCACCGGCTTGCGCGTGTCGGGCTTCGACGCGCGCGTCGAGCGCTTCGAGCCACTTCTTCGCGCGGCGTTCCCAGTGCGATCGCGCCGCGGCCTTGAGATCCATCGTGAGCGCGGCGTCCCCCGCGATGTGCCGGGCGCTCAGGAGCGCCGTCGCGGTGTCGAGGTCGTCGTCGGCGATCTCGAGCGCCTCGCGCTGCGTGCACACGCTGTGCCCGAGCTTCAGGCCGGAGTCCCAGATCGGGTACCACACGCGCTCGGCGACCGCCTTCACGTCGCGGCGCGGGTTGCGTAACAACATGACATCGAGGTCGCTCTGCGGGCAGAGCTCCGATCGCCCGTAGCCGCCCACGGCCACGAGCGAGATCCCGACGGCGTCGGATCCGCGGTCGGTGAGCACCGCGGCCGCCAGGAGCGACGTGAGCCACTCGTCGATCAACTCGCTGTGGCGGGTACACCACCGTGCGCCGGTGAGTGTGTTATCGGCGAGTAACGGAGCCCGATCCAGTTGCACCTTCAATACGGTACGCGATGCCGCGTTCGTGGCCGTTCGCTGTCAGATTGTGGTCAGTCGCGTGTCCCACACGGTTTACGACCGGCATACAAAGCAGAAATCAGGTGTCCGTAAGTTTGCGCACATGCTCACTCGACTCAAGCGACTCAAAGAAAGAGACACCCGGAAATTCATCGGAGTGATCCTCGCCGGGAAGATGGCGGCGGTCGCCCTGTTGCTGGGTGCCATGCAACTGACCAACTGGTTCCTGCAATCGCCGGCTGGGGCGGCAACCGGGGTGGTGCAACACCACGCCAACGACTTCATCAGCCCGATCAACACGGTCTGGACCCTGGTGACCGCGTTCCTGGTCTTCTTCATGCAGGCCGGGTTCATGGGTCTCGAAGCCGGTTTCGCGAGATCCCGTGAGACCGTCAACGTGTTGATGGAGTGCGTGTTCGACACCTGCCTGTGTGGTCTCCTCTACTGGGCGATCGGTTTCGCCTTCCAGTTCGGGAACGGCAACGGCTTCATCGGGCACCAGTACTTCTTCCTGCACGGGATGACTGCGGCCTACGGCAGCACGAGCGTCGCCTTCCTGGCGTTCTGGCTGTTCCAGTTCGCATTCGCCGACACCGCTTCGACGGTCACGTCGGGTGCGATGGTCGGTCGGACCGGATTCAAGGGCGACATCCTCTACAGCACCGCCGTGTCGGGGTTCATCTACCCGATCTTCGGCCACTGGGTGTGGGGTCCGGGCGGCTGGCTCGAGAACGGCAGCGGTGCGCTGTTCAAGTTCTTCGGCACCGGCGGCACGTTCTTCCGGGACTTCGCGGGCTCCACGGTGGTGCACACGGTCGGCGGCATGATCGCCCTCGCCGGTGCGATCGCCCTCGGGCCTCGTCTCGGCCGTACGTTCAAGCGTGACGGCGGCGGCCCAATGCCGGCCCACGACCTCACGTGGGGCGCCATCGGCGGTGTGATCCTCTGGTTCGGCTGGTACGGGTTCAACCCGGGCTCGACGCTCTCGGCCATGGACTGGCAGGGCATCGGCCGGGTCTCGATGAACACCACGATCGCGGCTTGCGCCGGCGGCATGATGGCAGTGCTCATGGTCTACCCGATGACCAAGAAGTGGGACCTCGGCATCTCGGTGAACGGCTTCCTCGGTGGCCTGGTTGCCATCACGTGTCCGTGCTACTGGGTGTCGCCGTTCGGAGCGGTGTGCATCGGAGCGGTCGCCGGCATCGTGGTGGTGTACGGGATCCAGCTGCTCGAGTACCTCCGCATCGACGACCCGATCGGCGCCGTGCCGGTGCACGCGTTCGCCGGGATCTGGGGAACGCTCAGTCTCGGGTTGTTCGCCTGCGGCAAGTACGGAGTGCCGACGCCTGACGGCTTCGACACGTCGACCGTCGTGAAGGGCCTCTTCTACGGCGGTGGTGTCGACCAGCTCAAGTCGCAGTTCATCGGCAGCTTGGCGTGTTGCATCCTCGTCACCGGTGTTGCGCTGATCGTGATGTACGCGATCAAGCAGATCCGGGGATCGTGGACATTGCGCATCGACAAGGACGGCGAGCTCGAAGGTCTCGACATCGTCGAGCACGGAACGCCCGCCTACCACGTCGAGTTCGGCTACGGCATGAGCTACACCACGCCGACCGGTTCGAACGTGCTCGGCGGAGCTCCCCCGATCGACCTCAAGGCGGCAGCGGAGAACCAACCCGTCTGACAACAGGAGGAGCAGCGGAACGTGAGGTCGGGGCAGTGTCGCCCCGGCCTCCCGCTTCCGTTTCTCCGACCCGAACGTCCTACCCGAACCGTTCCGCCAGGAGAACAAACGCATGGCTCATCTCGTGACCGCAATCATCAAGCCGTTCAAACTCGAAGAGGTCAAAGAGGCGCTCCGTGGCGCCGGCATCCTCGGCCTGACCGTCGTCGAGATCCAGGGATACGGCCGCCAGGGCGGCAAGACCGAGGCCTTCCGGGGCAACGAGTACAAGATCGACTTCGTTCCGAAGGTCATGATCCAGGTGCTCGCCGAGACCGGCGACGTCGACAAGGTGATCGACATCATCGGCAACACCGCCCGAACCGGCAAGATCGGTGACGGCAAGATCTGGGCAACGCCGATCGACCGGCTCATGCGTATCCGCACCGGCGAGCTCGGCGACGATGCCATCTGACGTTCCCACCGTCGACGAGTTCGGCATCCTTCGCCAAGACGGGACGTTCGTCATCCTGGCACCGAGCGAGCAGGCGCTCGCGCAAGTCCTGATCACCGATTTCGGGGCGGTCGTGCACGACGACATCCTCGAGCAGCACGTCGTGAGTGAGAGCGAGTCACGCCGGAGCACGTTGCGCAAGCACGCATCGCGCCTGCGCAAACGAGTTGCCCCGCTGGGGCTCGCGATCACTTGCATCCGCAACGTCGGCTACATGATGCATCACGCCCCGAATCCGGTAGCGGTGAACGGGGATCCGGTAGCGGTGAACGGGGATCCGGCCGCGCCGGCCGGTTCCGGGCACGACAGCGACGAGCGGTCTGTGGAAGAGTCGCCGGGCGGTTGAGCCCGTCGCCAACCGCGTTGCGACTTCCACAGGAGATGCGATCATGGCCAAGGCGGTACTGATCACAGGGGCCGGGTCGGGATTCGGGAAGGGCGCCAGCCTCGCACTGGCGGCGCGGGGTCATCGCGTGATCGCCACGACCGAGACCGAGGCGCAGGCCGCGGAGCTGCGGGCGGAGGCGCCGCAGCTGACCGTCGAGAAGCTCGACATCACGTCGCCCGACGTCGCCAACGCCGCCGCCTGGGACGTCGACGTGCTCGTCAACAACGCGGGCGCGGGCCAGACCGGACCGATGGCCGACGTCCCGCTCGATCGCGTGCGTCACCTGTTCGACGTCAACGTGTTCGGCACGCTCGCGATCACCCAGCGCGTGTTGCCCGGCATGATCGCGAAGGGCGCGGGCCGCATCATCATCGTGTCGTCGATCGCCGGTGTCGTGGTCGGACCGTCGTTCGGGCCGTACTCGATGACGAAGCACGCGTTGGAGGCGATGGGCAAGGCGATGCGCGCCGAGCTGGCCGGGCAGGGGATCGACGTGACGCTCCTCAACCCGGGTCCGTACCTCACCGGCTTCAACGACCGCATGGCCGACTCGATGTGGGAATGGTTCGGAGAAGGATCGCTCAACGCGCCCTCCACGCCCATGTTCCAGATGATGCGCGACTTCGTCACTAACGGGCAGATGGATCCGGCCGAGGTCGTCGCGAAGATGGTCGAGCTCGTCGAGGCCGACACCACGACCGAGAACAACTTCGTGCCGCCCGACATCCTCGGCCAGATGGGCGCCGCAGTCAGTTAGTCGACGAAGCCGAGCTCGCGCGCCATCGGTTGCGCTTCGAGGGTGCGCCCGTTCCATTCGGGAGCCGCACCGCTGGTTGCCAGCCACGCCACGACCCGGCCGATGAGGTCGGGCGACGCGCCCTTCGCAGCGTCGAACCCGAACTCGGCCATGTCGATCGCGATGCGCTCGGTCGCGACGAAGCCGGGCGACACGTTTACGACCGAGACCCCGGTGCCTGCGATCTCGTGCGCGAGCACGCCGGCGATGCGATGCAGCGCGCCCTTGGAGATCGCGTAGCCGAGCCCCCAGCCGCCGCTCCCCGCCGGCGCGGGTGGATCGGTCCACGCCACATCGGAGGTCATGTTGCACACCAGTCCGTGGCCCCGCTCGATCATCTGCGGGAGCACCATCTTGGTGAGCGCGAGCGGCGCCATCACATTGGCGGCGAGGTGCTTGTCGAGCAGGTCG
>CAZLEC010000009.1:0-21889 GCA_964558245.1 uncultured Burkholderiales bacterium
CCCCGGCTGGTGTGAAGGACACCACGTCTGGCACTGGGAAGACGGCGGCCCCACCAACCTCGACAACCTCACACTCCTGTGCTGGGCCCACCACCGAAAACACCACCTCGAACACGCCAAAGCCCGAGCACGCGACGGATAGCCGCGCTCAAGAGAGAGCGCACTCGGGTGGGTCAGTCGTATCGTCGGTTCGTGGATCTGAGCCCCGGCGACCTGGTCGCCGCTACCGAGCAGTGTTCAGCCGCCCTCGGAAGACTTGTGTCAGCAGACTGGTCGGCTCGCGCCGCCGACACCGACTGGACTTGTCGCCAGACACTCGAACACCTGTGCTCGCTCGCGTTCGCGCACCAGCTTGCAACCCGCGCGCGCGCCTTCCGCCCGGTGGTCGTCGGCGTAGTACCCGACGCGCCGATCGACGACCTGGTCTGGACGATGCAAGTGCTCATGCTCGTCCTGGCCGACGTGGCGCGTGCCGCACCGGCCGACGCGCGCGCGTTCCATCCGGCCGGGATGGCCGACGCCGGCGGATGGGTGGCCATGGGCATCGACGAGCTACTCGTGCACACCCACGACATCACCGCCGGACTCGGCGCCGGCTTCGAGGCTCCCCGCGGTCTCGCTCGCGCGGTCCTCGACCGGCTCTTCCCCTGGTGGCCGAGCGACGCCGACCCGTGGACCGCACTGCTGTGGGCGAATGGGCGATCGTCGCTGCCAGGACTCCCGAACCCCGGCGCGACGTGGCTGTGGCACTGCGCGCCGCTCGACGAGTGGGACGGGACCATCCCGCGGTGGGATCCGGTCGCGGGCCGCCCGAACAGCGCGGTCCCCTATACGCCGTGACAACGACATCGTCAGCATAGGGAGTGACAACCCAATGATCGGACGCCCGACAGATCTCAACGAGGAGTTCGTTCGCGCTCTGCCCGACGCTGGGCCCGTGGTCATGGTCAATCTCGTGCGATTCCGAGCGCGGTCGCTCGACGATCGAGGTTCGGGCTGGGACGCATATTCCCGCTACAGCCAGGCGGACATGCCCCTGCTCAAGAAGGTCGGCGGAACGATCTTGTGGGCGGGACACATCGAGGGTGCCGCGCTCGGGCATCTTCGCGAAGGGGAACACTGGGACTGGGTCGTGCTCGCCCAGTACCCGTCACGCGCAGCGTTCCTGTCGATGATGACGTCACCGGAGTACGCGCTTGCCAACGTCGACCGGGAGAACGGCGTCGAGGACCATGTCATCCTGGCCGCGAACCAGACCTATTCGAAGTTCATGCCGGCATGAGGCTCCGAGCCGTCTCCGCGCGTCAGTCCCAACCTCTGCGCGCGAGCTCGGCTCGGAGGGCGGCGAGCGATCGTTGGGATGCGATGATTCGCTGGTCCTCCGTGAGGAGCGCGCGCGTTTGTTGTCGCAGCTCCTGAAGCTCGTCGAGCATGCCGAGCCGGTTCGCGAGATCGCCGGCGAACGCGATCGTGGCCGGTTGGCGTTCCAGTCCCATGCTCGACAGCAGGTCACGCGCAATCTGATCGTCGCCTTCCGCGTGGGCGAGCGCGGCGAGGAGCACGAGACTGTCGTCGGACTCCGCGATATCGCGTCCGGTCGCGGCACGCCGACCGTGCGCCTTGACCAAACCGCGGGCCTGATCCATCTCGCCGAGCGCGAGGCGCGCGAGCGCGCGGATCTCGGATCCGTCGTAGTAGTCGAGGGCGTACGCGTCGCGGCGGGAGACGATGTCGAGCGCCCGCGCCGGTTCGCCGATCAAGACCAGACACATCGCCAGGATGCTCGAGAGCTCGAGCAACGCGTAGGTCCATGGGTGGTGATCGCCCGCGTCGAGGGCCACTTGCGAGCTCACGAGCGCCGCGTGATAGTCACCCGCAGTCAACGCGAGGTTCGCGGCCCCCCACATGATCGCCGCGAACGCGGCCAGCCGGTCGGGCTCCGGCACCGTTCCGAGCTCGTCGTACTCCGATCGCGCGCGAGCGAGGTAACGCTCCGCGGCTTCGGCGTCGGTGAATGCCGCCAGCCACGCAGTCATCCCCAGTCCGGTCACGCGGAGGGCGGGGACGGGCGACGTCGCGAGGTCCCGAACAATCGACAGGAAGCTCGGCCAATCTTGGACCACCCCGAGCGCGTACAGGGTTTGGGACTGGACGTATCCGGCGAGCTCCCGATCGCGCGCGGCCAGGTCGGCGATCGCCCGATCCGCGAGCGCGCGGTATTCGATCATCTGCACCGCGGCCCAGAAGGCCATCGCGCTCCCCGCCAGCAACTCGCCGCCCGCGGTCCACTGCTCCGTTCCCGAGGCCCAGCCAAAGGCCACCACAATGTTGCTCGTGTCGTGGCGCAGACGGGTGCCGACGCTCATGGACGCGAACAGGACACGACCCTCTGCCATGGCCAGGCTGCGGAAGTGCTCGAGGTGCCGGTTCCGCACGTCGGCCGCTTCACCCGCGTCGACGAGCCGATCCTCCGCGTAGGCCTTCACGGTCTCGAGCAGCGTGAAACGCGCGACGTCCCCACCGTCGGCGCGGACCACCAACGACTTCGCCACCAACGCCTCCACCACCGCCATGGCAGTCGCTCGGTCCGAGCGCGTCAGCGCAGCGACTGCGTCGAGATCGAACCCGTCGACGAACACACCCAACGCCCGGAACACCTCCTGCTCGGCCGGCGCGAGCAGGTCGTAACTCCAGTCGAGCATCGCTTCGAGCGTGCGTTGGCGTTGGCGTCGTCGACCTCCCGCCAGGAGCCGGAACCGGTCGTCGAGCCCCGCCAGCAACTCGGCGGTCGTCATCACGGTGACCCGGGCGGCCGCGAGCTCGATGGCGAGGGGCATGCCGTCGAGGCGACCACAGATCGCCGAGATGATCGCCGAGTCGTCGGCGCTCGCGACGAACGCGGGATCGACTGCGGCGGCGCGGTCGACGTACAGGCGCACGCCGGCGGAGTCGGGCGTATCGGTCGGGAGCGACCCGAGCACCACGGCCCGTTCACCGTCGACGTCGAGGGCTTCGCGACTGGTCGCGAGGATGATCGCCGGTCCGTGCGCCGCGAGGAAACGCTCCGCGAATTCGGCGGTGTCGTCGATGACGTGTTCGCAGTTGTCGAGGATTACGAGCGCCGCTTTGTCGGCGAGATAGCGGACGATCTGGTCAGTGGCGTTTCCCGGCCGCAGGGTCAGGCCGACCGCGTTCGCGATCGCGGCGGGAACGTCAGATCCGTCGACAACGGTCGTGAGGTCGACGAACCACACTCCGCCGGCACGATGCGCGAGCTCCGACTCGCCGATCGCGATGGCCAGCCTGGTCTTGCCCACACCGCCGACCGCAGTAATCGTCACCAGGCGATGCTCCGTGAGCAGTCCGCGGACCCTTGTCACCTCGTGTTCGCGGCCAATGAGACGCGTCGCGCGAGCGGGAAGGTTCGACCGTCCGGGATCGATGACCCGCAACGGCGGGAACGCGCCGTCGCCGAGCTGGAACAGGCGGATCGGTTCGGCGACGTCACGCAGGCGGTGCGTGCCGAGATCGACCGCGCCGGCGATCGAGGCCGCGAGTCGTACCGCCTCGGTGGCGAGCAGCTGCCCACCGTGGCCTGCGGCCTCGACGCGTGCCGCGGTGTTGACGACCGGCCCGAAGTAGTCACCGGCGCGCTCCTCGGCCTCACCGAGATGCAAGCCCATGCGAACCAACAACGCGGGCCCGGGCCACGTTGCATCGGCGAGTGCTCGCTGGGCGCCTGTCGCGGCGCGAACCGCGTCGGTCGGGCGAGTGAACGCAGCCGCGAACGAATCGCCGGCGGTGGTGAACACGTACCCACCGTTCGACTCGATCGCCGTGCGCAGAACCTCGTCGTGCACCCGCAACGACGCCGACATGGCCTCCTTGTCCGCCGACCACCAGCGCGTCGAGCCCTCGACGTCGGTGAACAAGAACGTGACGGTGCCCGTCGGCCGCTGCTCTCCGTCCCCCGAGTTCGCCACGAGCGGAGAGTGTCGCACAGCAGCCGCGCCACGGTCTGCCCACGAGCCGCGAACTCGGAGATGCGACTGAAACGTGCATAAGCCCGTCGTAGTCCTTTGCCAACTGCCCACATGCGAAGCGAGTCGTGACACGGATGCAGCCTTTGGGGCAGTCTGTGCGCAGCATCGCTTCGGCAAACGGGAGTAGACCGATTGTGACCGAAGGTCAGCCCGCGCGAGACCGCGCCGCGGAGTTCGAGGCGGCGTACGCGTCGACGCCGCCGTGGGACATCGGGAAGCCGCAGCCGGCGTTCGCGCGCCTCGCAGCCGGCGATCGCCTTCGCGGACGGGTACTCGACGTCGGGTGCGGCACGGGCGAGCACGCGCTGATGGCGGCCGGTGCGGGAAGCGAAGCGGTCGGGATCGACATCGCGCCGTCGGCGATTCGCCTCGCGCAAGCGAAGGCGAGCGAGCGGGCTATCACGGCGCGCTTCCTCGTCGGAGACGCCCTTGACCTTGCCGCTCTCGTTGAGCAGTTCGATGCCGTGCTCGATTGCGGGCTGTTTCACGTGTTCGACGACGAGGAACGCGCGCCGTTCGTGGCGAGCCTCGCGAGTGCGACCCGATCGGGTGGTGCGTACTTCATGTTGTGCTTCAGCGAGAACGAGCCGGCCGGATGGGGACCACGTCGCGTCACACAATCCGAAATACGAGACGCTTTCACCGACGGGTGGCGCGTCGAGTCGATTGAGCCGGCCGATATCAACGTGACGCTCCGCAGCGAGCCGGTGCGGTCGTGGTTCGCGTCCATCAGGCGCGTTTAGTCAGCGCGAGCTCGCATGGTCGCTTCGGAGATGTCGCGTGTTCGGCACACCCCTGCGTCGTTCGAGCAATAGGTTCGTGCGGTGGACAGACCCCCCGAGGCCAGCGTCGATCTCAGCGTCGCCCGAGCGACGGCGCTCGAGGTCGCCCGGAAGTGGGGTGTCGAGCTCGGCCCGCCGTTTGCGTTCTCCAACGTGTCGTTCGTCGCTCCTGCGGGTCCGGACGCGGTGGTCAAAGTCGCCTGGGAAGGCGATGACGAATCGCGGCACGAAGGTGAAGCGCTCGAGCTGTGGGCCGGCGACGGTTCGGTGCGCCTGCTCCGTCGTTCCGGGCGGGCCCTGCTCGAAGAAAGAGCCGTACCCGGCGACGACATCTCAACGCTCGACGACGAGCAGGCGACCGCAGTGGCGCTCGAGGTCGCCACTCGCATCTGGCGTCCGGCGACTCCGCCGTTCCGGCCGGTCGCGCCCGAGGTCTCCCGCTGGCTCGACCGCGCCGAGACGCAAGGGAGCGAGCTCGTACCTCTGGCCCGAGAGCTGTTCGCCGAGCTCGGTCCGAAGGCCGACTGGGTCGTGCACGGCGACTTCCACCATCACAACATCCTTCGCGACGGTGCGCGCTTCGTCGCGATCGATCCGAAGCCGTATCTCTCGGAGCGCGAGTACGACGTGCCGTCGTTCCTCTGGAACCCGTGGACCAACCGCCTCGAAGACCGTGCCCAGACCGAGCGTCGGATCGCTGCGTTCGTCGGGTTGGGTCTCGACGAGTTCCGGATCCGGGCGTGGACGGTGATCCGGGGCGCCTACCTCCGCACCGACCCGGGTTACGCGGAGCGCATCCGCGCCCTGCTCGGTTAGGTACGACAACCCCACACGCCGCTGCCGGCCGCCGAAGACGCCATCTCGAACACGCCAGGGACCGCGAACGAACGGCACCTCTCCAGCGAGAGCCCACCGCGGTGCTCGGGGGCCATCGGCTCGAAGAGGGCTGGGCGCCGACGAGGGCAAGGTTGCGCGGTGGCTTAGCCTTGTGTGGTGAAGAGGAGGCCGAACGAGGAGACGCCGTACCATCGGCGCTACGGCCTGATCTACCGGCCGGGAAGACTCGGCAATCCGCCCACGCCGTCGCGCCGGGCGATACTTTCGCCCGACAGTGGGGAGGACGCCCCGCTGTCGCCACGAGGCCGAGTGATATTCCGTTCGGTGCTACTCGGGATCTTCGTCGTGTTCTGCGCCCTGATGATTCTGACCGCTCGGGGCTATTGACTCAGGAGTCGCTCGGCGCTCGGGTGCGGTCTGGCTGTATCCGAGAAGCTTCTCCTGAGCCGAACTCGTGGGGGTCGCTCGGTCTTCTCGCTATGGACGGTGCTCGATCAGGGTCGTCGTGGCGTTGTCGATGACGGTGTTGCCCACGGCGTAGCACCCACCGGTTGCCGAGCACCCGATACCCGACAAGGAGCTGGAGAACGCTCCTGCGCGCGAAGTGCTCGGTTCGACCGACCAGTGGGTTCCGTTCCAGCGTTCGACAAGGGGTGTCGTCGTCTTGTCGAGTACCGCGCTGCCAACGGCGGTGCAGTTCGTCGCGGTGGTGCAGGCGATGCTTGCGAGCTGAGCCGAAGATCCTTTAGTGGCGAGCGGACCGGTCAGCGACCATCGGGTGCCGTCCCAGCGTTCCGCGATCGGTCGCGTGGCTCCGTTGCCGTGAGAGCTGCCGATCGCGACACAACTTGCGGCCGTCGCGCACGACACCGCGGTCAGCGACGTGTCGGTCGACCCGACTGGGTTCGGACTGGGGGATGGTGTCCAAGTGGACCCGTTCCACTGTTCGACGAACGTCGTTGTCGCCGGGCCGTTGCGCTGGTATCCCATGGCGAAGCACCGTGAGCTGTTCGGACAGGCGACGCTCTCGAATGCTGCTCCGTCGACGGTGCTGCGGACGGGGGCGTCGAGGTGTGACCAGGTCTTGCCGTTCCACTGTTCCACGAGCGGCAGCAGCTCCTTGTCGAGGTAGCGCCCAACCGCGTAGCAACGGCGCGTTCCGGCGCAGCTCACGCTGGAGAGCACTGCGAACTTCCGTGTGCTCGGCGGCGCGAGCGAGACGAGAGACCAGGTGCGGCCGTCCCACTGTTGTACGAACATCAGTGTCGGCGATGAATCGCTGGACGAGGAGCCGACCGCGAAACAGCGCGTCGCGTTCGCGCACGACACGCTCTCCAGGTCGTTCGCGATCAACCCGACTGGAATGTTTGCACTCGGTGTGATCGACCACGCGGTGCCGTTCCAATGCTCGATCAGGGTGCGATAATTCTCGAGGGAATGGGCGTCGGTGCGACCGACGGCAAAGCAGTTCGTCGCGTTCAGGCAGCTCACGGCGGTGAGCGCGTCGCTCGGTTGGGCGGGGTTGGGGCTCGGCTGTGCCGTCCAGTGCCTGCCGTCCCATTGGTCGGCCAGCGTCGCGGTGAACGCGTGGGTCCCCACCGCCGCGCACGTCGTGCTGGTCACGCACGCCACCGCCGACAACGTGTTCAACGTCTGGGGATTCGGTGTCGCGACCAGTGACCAGGTTGTGCCGTCCCAACCGAGAACCACCGTGCTTCCGTGCGACTCACCGACCGCGAAACAGCTCGACGGTCCCGCGCATGACACGCCGTGCAGGTTGTACGGACCGGCGATCCCGCGAGCAGCGTTCATCCGTGACCAGCTGGTGCCGTCCCAATGCGCCAGGAGCGCGGTCGACTCGGGCACAACCGTGGTGCCCCCCACCGCGAAGCAGCTCGTGACGTCCGGGCACGCCACGCCCGACAACTCCGACACACCCGGCGCGGTCGGGCTCGGGACGACTGACCACGTCGTACCGTCCCACTGCTCGATCACCGGCTGTCCGGTGCTCCGAGAACCAACCGCGAAGCATCGCGACGATTGCGCGCAGGCGACGCCCGAAAAACCGCTGCCGCCGGGAACGCCGGGCGCCGGAACCGTCGACCAGACCGACCCGTTCCATCGCTCGATCAACGCCCCCGTATTGATCAACGTCCCGACCGCGTAGCACGTGGTCGCGTCGAGGCACGTCACCCCGCCGAGGGTCGCGAGCGCGCGGCCCGTCGCGCTCGGCACGACGGACCAGCTGACCCCGTCCCATCGCATTGTGAACGCCTGCGGCCCGTGCTGATTGAGCGTCAGATTGCCGACCGCGAAGCAGTTGTCGGCGTCCGCGCACGCCACTCCGAGCAGCTGGACCGCGGTCGCGCCCGCCGGGTCCGCGTGGGCGACCGTCGACCACGTCGTGCCGTCCCACGCTTCGATCAACGACTGTTGACCGTCCACCCCCGTCACCGAACCGACCGCGAAGCATCGAGTCGCGCCCGAACAGGCGACGCCGTTCAAGGAAACCAGCCCCGCACCTTGCGCAACGTCCGGACTGGCAACGATCTGCCAACCCGAGCCGGCCGAGACCGCGGATGCACCAGCCGCGACGAGCATGACCGCCGCGGCGGCCATCACGAGGCTCCGCATCGCCCCCGCACGCGGTCTGTTTCCCATCCCCCCGCACCACCATCGCCACCACGGCCGAGCCAGTCATCGCACCCGGCGACCTACCGACCCGTTGAAGCCCGACCTGCGCTCTAAGGCAGCCGAACACACTGTCCCAGCCGCACCGCCGCGGATCAAGGCCCCCATGACGCATCGAAGTTCGAGGACGAGCGGAGCGGGAGGGCTGAACTACCTTCCCGATATGACGGACGCGAGACTCGAAGAGGACCTCGCTGACCTCGAGCGGCGCCGCCTTCGATCCTTGGTCGAGGTGCGGGTCGAGGAAGCCGATGCCCTGCACGCGGCCGATTTCCGGCTCGTCCATCCGGATGGCGGGGTCTGGTCGAAGGAGCAGTACCTCGGCGGGATCGCGTCAGGGCGCATCGACTACCGGCGTTTCGAGGCAATCTCCGACATCGAAGTCATGGTCGACGGCGCCCTGGCCGTGCTGCGTTACCGGTCGGCGATCGACATTGCGGTGCACGGGCAGGAAGCGGGCCCGCTCGAATGCTGGCACCTCGATTGCTACCGACGCGACGGTGAGGGAGGGAGGTGGAGGGTGCGGTGGTCGCAGGCGACCTCCATCAGCCGCGTCTAGCCGCGAAGGACAGGTTCGCAGCGTCGGCCCATTCGTCCGGCGACGTTCGGGAGACGGAGACGGCCCGTGCGGGTGGGATGCGATCCCGTGGCTCAGCTGTCAAGCTGGTCGCGTGCCACCCTCGGCTGCGGTCTGAGGTGTCGGGAGTGCCGATGGCGAGGATGAACTTGGCGGAGTCGCTGTTCATCAACAGCGCGGCACGGGTGCGCGAGATGCGGAGAACCATCGGCCCCAGAGTGCTCGAGTCAGCCGACTCGACCGGCGTGCGACGCGTGCTCGAAGTCGGGTGCGGCCAAGGAGTCGGTGTCGAGCTGATCCTGACGCGGTTCACGGATACCGAAGTGGTCGGCATCGACCTTGACCCGAAGATGATCCGCCGCGCGCAGCGGCGTCTTGCTTCGCGTCGCGACCGAGCCGAAGTTCGGGTCGGCGACGTGTGCTCGTTGCCCTTCGAGGATGCATCGTTCGACGTGATCGTCGACTTCGCGGCGGTCCACCACATACCCGACTGGCGGGCGGCGCTCGGCGAGATCGCGCGCCTGCTGGTTCCCGGTGGACAGTTCCTCTTCGAGGACCACGACGTCACCAAGCACAGCTTGTTCGCCAGGACCTTCTTTGCGCATCCCGACGAACGGTTCACGGCTGCCGAATTTGCGAGCGCCTTGGCGGATGTCGGCATCTACGTGGATGACCGACTCGACGACCGCAACGGCCACTTCGTGGGCAGAGGAATCAAGCGCGCGGCCTGACCGGCGCGCCACGTCGCGTGCCCCCGCGGTTCGGGCTCCCTCTTTGCGGCTCGTCCCGCGGTCATGATGATTCTCATGCGTGGAGGTCGTGTCGTAGGGATTGGGGCAACTCTTGCCTTGCTCGCGCTCGTGTCGTGCAGCTCGAGCGCACGAAACAACGGCGCGCAAGTCCCGACCACGTCGGCGAATTCGGCGTGCGTGTCCCACCCGTTTTCAGCATCGCGCTGGCCTCGGTCCGGAGACCTGACGAGTGTGGTCGCAGGCGACGCACCGGCACTGGCGCAGCGATTCGTCGACGCCGAGTTGGACCTCACCGACGTGGCGGCCACCGGCGGGCTGACGGTGAGCGAGTCGGCGTGCACGGTGCAGGTGCGGGTCGGGGGACTGCAGGGCATTGTCAACTTCATCGCCGTGTCGAAGCAGAAGTACGCGGTCGAGGGCTTCAATCTGGGAGACATCGGCACGGTGAGTATCCAGGTGGCGGGCCGTCACGTTGATGTGTCGTACGACACGCAGTGCCGCGTGTGCACCTCCTGGGAGATGCATCTTCGCTACCGCGACGCGGTCACCTCGGTCGGACCGGCACCAACTTCGCACATGACGGCCGATCTCAAGGGAAATCCGAGCGAGTCCGGCGGCTTCGTTTTCATAGCTCGGCTCGCCGACGGATCGGTTCGGAGCGCGCACGCCGCCACGGTTCCGCGCGGCGATTTCGCCGCCTCGTAGAACGGGTGTCGTCAGCATTTCGGGGGCTGGGCGAAGTTGTTGCCCAGCCGGCAGAGCGTCGTTGTCGTCGGCGACGATCCGCCGTGCGCGCTGTGCGAGCCGCAGCCGGCCAGGAGCAACACGCATATGGCAAGTGCCCGAATGCGTATCGTCACGGCGTCGACTGTACGCGACCGCGGAACGTCGCCGTAAAGGGACCCGCCACAAGTCAGCTCGTCGGTGAACCGCTGTGGTGAATCGCCAGCAACCAGATCACTGTCGTGATCGGCCACGCGTATGCCATCAGCGCGGCGAGCGCCAGGTTCGTCAGTGTCGAATGCTTTCGGGCACCGCGCATCCGCCGCAGCGCAACAACGAACGCGACGGTCGCACCGAACACGTAGGGCAACGAGCGGAGCGCCGCACCCGGCAAGCCGCCCACGAGGTGCCCGACGACCACAAGAGTCGCGACCGCCAAGGTCTCCAGAATCAGGCGTAACCACCAGTATCGAGGCAGCTCAGGGTCGCTCGGCGTCCCATCGGTCACTGCATCATGATCGGCCAATGGTTCTGCTCTGTCCATCGATGACTCCGCCGAGGGGTGGTCTGCGATCGTTCGGGTGGCGGCGGCGGTTTGCCCCGCACCGGCTCGGGATGGTCGTGAAAGCAAGCCGCGCGCTGCGCTCAACACCGGCCGGGAGGACGCGCAAGTCGCCGCGTGAACGGAAAATTCGCCGCTCGGCGCCGCGGCCGGCGGTGATAATGCCGGAGTGCACAAAGCGGGAATCACGGCTGCGCTCGTTGTGGCGCTCGTCGAGGAGCAGTTCCCCCAGTGGGCCGGGCTCGCGGTCACTCCGGTGGCGCTCGACGGTTGGGACAACACGACGTTCCGTCTCGGCGCCGACATGTCGGTGCGGCTCCCCAGCGCCGATGCGTACGCCGCGCAGGTGGAGAAGGAGCATCAGTGGTTGCCGGTCCTTGCTCGCGTGTTGCCGCTGCCGATCCCCGAGCCGCTCGGGCTCGGCGCACCCGGCTGCGGATTCCCGAGGCCGTGGTCGGTCTACCGCTGGCTGGAGGGCGAGTACGCGACGGTCGACCGGGTCGCGGATCTCCGCACCTTCGCATCGTCGGTCGGCGACGTTCTCGCCGCGCTGTATCGCGTTGATCCGTCGGGAGGTCCGCCACCCGGTCCGCACAACTTCTTTCGCGGTGGATCGCTCTCCGTCTACGACCGCGAGACGAGAGACGCGATCGTCTCGCTCGCCGGTGTGATCGACGGCGACGCGGCGACCGCGGTGTGGGAAGCCGCGCTCGACGCGCGATGGCGCGGTCCCGACGTGTGGGTGCACGGCGACGTCGCCGCGTCCAATCTGCTCGTTGTCGACGGTCGGCTCGGTGCGGTCATCGACTTCGGGTGCAGCGCCGTCGGCGATCCGGCGTGCGATCTCACGATCGCGTGGACGTTCTTCGACCGCGAGAGCCGCGAGACGTTCCGTTCCCGGCTCGATCTCGACGAAGGCACATGGGCGCGCGCTCGGGGCTGGGCACTCTGGAAGGCGCTGATCGTCCGCGATGCATTCCTGAAGGCGCCAGATCAACCGCTCGATCACGGCGAGCTCAACGCCGGATGGCGCGTCAATGCGCGCAGCGTGATCGACGAAGTCCTCGCCGACCACCTGCGTATCGCGTAGCTATTCGTCCGTGACGGTGTCGGTCACGGTGCGGAACATGACGCTGCGCGACGCGTGGAATCCTCCGGTGTTGAAGCCGGGCACCATGGTCGGCCCGGGATCGCCGAAGTCGACCGCCGCCTGGTCGGGTGACGCGCCGAGCATCGAGCGCAGGATCGGCGTGCTGTGCTCGAGCAGATCGTCGAGGGCGGCTTCGATGTCGGCGTCGCGGACAACGAGTTGTTCGCTCGGGCTCGATTCGGCGGCAACGAGCGCGGCGCGCCGGCCGAGCTCCTTCAAGAACGCGGCGCTTACACCCTCGGTGCGCTCGATCACCGTGTCGAGGTCGCCGACCTCGGTCTGCATCCCGCGCAGGTATCGGTCGAGGAGCCGGCGGCGGCACGCCGAGTCGGGGAGCCGGATCTCGACGGCCTGGTCGATCCGGCCGGGGCGCGCCGCGAGCGCGGGCTCCAACAGCTCGACCCGGTTCGTGGTGAGCACGAAGATGACGTCGGCGTCCTCGTCGAGGCCGTCCATCTCGTTGAGCAGCTGGAACAGCAGCGGGTTCGAGCCCATACCCGGCATCGTGCGCTCCATCGCGACGAGGTCGACGTCTTCGAGCACGAGCATCGACGGCTGCAAGCTGCGTGCGATCGCGGCGGCCTGCCCCAGCGTGGGCGCCGCCTGTCCGCTCAGCAACACCGTGGTGCGACCCGGCATCTGACCGCAGAGGTACATCACCGAGAACGTCTTGCCGGTTCCCGGCGGCCCGAAGAGCAACAATCCGCGCTTGAGGTGCCGGCCCGCGTCGCGCAGCTGTTCGGCGTGCGCGGCGACACCGATCGTGTGCCGCTCGATCGCGTCGAGATCGGTCTCGGGCAGGATCAGGTCGTCGCGCGTGAGGGTCGGGAGCCGGTGGAACTCGAGGCCGAACGAGCCCCACTCGCTGAACGTGAACGACAACACCTTGCCGCGGTACACGTTGAGCTCGTGCGCCCGCGTCTGGAGACGGCCGAGGAACTCCACTGCGTCGTCGCGGTTCACGGACATCGCTTCGATCTTCAACCCGCCACCCATGCCGCGGTGCGGGTCGCCGAGGCTCATCAGCACGACGACGGGTGTGGCGCCCGACCGCAGGAGCCAGACGCCCAACGTGACACACGGCAGCGATTCGTCGACGTCGATCGGCACGTTGACGTAGGCCGGCGCGACCGGTTCGAACGACGGACCGTGTCCGCTCGGCGACGCGAGGTTGGTGAGCCCGAAGCCCGCCCAGTGCAGCGTCTCGACGGGCAGCCCGAACAGCTGCCAGTCGGAGCCGGCGGCCGCGAGCTGCTCGAGCGCGAGCTGCACGTTCGGATGGTCGGACGGGGGGAATGTCTGCGAGACGATCGGCAGCGGCGCCGGGTCGACGCCGAGATGGGCCGCGATCGCGCGCGCCAGCGTCGAGCCGCTCTGGTTCGGGACGAGCTCGTGCACCTCCTGCATGAGGCGCGTGAACACTGCCGCGAACTTCCGCACGTCGGCGTCGTCGTCTTCGGTCATGACGACAAACTAGGTGGATACGGCCGCGCCCGCTTTCGGTATTTGGCGCGTTTCAGTCGGTGTCCGCGTGCCAGGCGCGCAGCATGCTCCAGGCATAGATGCCGGTCTCGTGACCGTCGTTCCAGTGGATCTGCAGGCCCCAGGCGCCGACGAGCTCGGCGCCCTCGGCGCGCAGGGGCTGCGGCGCGCCAGGCGTCGGCCAGGCGTCGAGGCCGCGTTCGCGCCGGCTGCGGCATCCGGCGCACGGGCAGTTGAACCGGAGCTCCAGCAGATCGAACTGATCGGAGGTGCCGTCGGGCCACGACAGGCTCAGCCCCACGGCGCGGTCGAGCTCCACGGCCACGGGGGAGGGGGCTTCGGGGATGTCGGGGATGCCGGGCACCCCCCGAGTGTGCCGCGTCGCGGTCACTCGGGTTGAATGGAGGGTGATGCCGCCCCTCGCCGATGCCGAGATCGATGCCGCCCTCGAGGGGCTCACCGGCTGGGGCCGTGAGGGCGACGAGATCTTCAAGACGTTCGACCGGGCCACCTTTGCGGGCGCGATCGCGTTCGTCGTGCAGGTCGGGTTCCTCGCCGAGCGCGCGGATCACCACCCCGACATCGACGTCCGCTGGAAGAACGTCCGGATCGCGCTCTCGACGCACTCCGCGCACGGGCTCACCAACCGCGATTTCGACCTCGCCGCCGAGATCGACGGGATCGGCGCCTGAGATGCCGCTTGCGATCGCGCTCGGCGTCATCTTCCTGCTGCTCATCTACTTGTTCTTCGCGCTCGCGCACGAGCGCGGGCCGGGAGCGCCCGACGTCGCCATCGGATACGAGCGCGCGTGGGACGAGCTCAACTTCGGGCTGCTCTGGGACCTTTCCGGCGAGGAGCTCCGCGACGGATTGCACCGTCAGCAGTTCATCGAGGCGAAGCGCAGCGCGTACGCGAACGCCGAGCCGCGGGGCCGCTTGGCCGACAGCATCGTCGTCGACACGTTCGTGGAGGGCAATCAGAGCGCGCTCGTGGTCACCTGCGTGACCGCCGAGGGCATCAGCGTGCGCAACGACGTGTTGATGGAGCGCCGGGCCAACGGCTGGACGGTCGTCGGCTACTCGCTGCGCCCGGGCGGCGCGAACGTGCCCGGCACGCAGCGCGCATCGGAGCGCGGCAAGGACCACGCGTAGCCGGCATGCGCCAGATGGCGGGCGTGCTGTTGACGGGCGGCACGAGCTCGCGCATGGGAACCGACAAGGCGTTGCTCGTCGTCAACGGCGAGACGCTCGCGGCCCGCGCGGCGCGGGTGCTCTCGGCGGTGTGCGATCCGGTGATCGAGGTCGGTCTCGGCGTGAGCGGCCTGCCGGCGGTGCGGGAGGACCCACCCGGTTCGGGGCCGCTCGTCGCGTTGCTCGCCGGTACGGGCGCGCTCGGCGACGCGCGGCCGGTGGTGCTGCTCGCCTGCGACCTCCCGTTCGTCGAGCCCGCGCTGCTCCGCTTGCTCGTGGAGTGGCCGGGGACCGGCACGGTCGTTCCCGAGGTCGACGGCCGGCAACAATATGCGTGCGCGCGTTACGGCGGCGCCACGCTCGACGCGGCGAAGGTCGCGTTGCGCGCGGGTGTGTCGTCGCTGCGGGGCATCGCCGATTCCGGTTTCGAGACGCTCACCGTTGCGGAATGGGGCCAAGTGGCCGACGGGCGCGCCTTCGCCGATGTCGACACCCCCGAAGATCTCGAGCGGCTCGGATTGGCCTGAGACGCGCGTCTCATAGCATCGGCTCGTGCAGTCACGCGATCTCGTGGTTCGTCGCCCGATCACTTCGGCCCAGGTCGTGACGGTCGACGCGGGAGTCGCGACCTCGCGTCGCGACCAACTGGCCACCGAGGAGCCGATGGAGATCCGCGTGCACGGGCCGGGCCAGGAGCCGGTGCCGGTCGCGGTGACGATGCGCACACCCGGCAACGATTTCGAGCTCGCGGTCGGGCTGTGCCGCACGGAAGGCATCGTCGAGTCGGCGGCCGACGTGGAGACCGTCGCGTACTGCCTCGCGGCCGACGCGACGAGCCCGACCGAGAAGCCCGAGCAGCAGTTCAACATCGTGACCGTGCGCCTGCGCCGGCGGGTGCTCGACGACGTGCGGAGCCGCCGTTACCTGGCCAACTCGTCGTGCGGGATCTGCGGCAAGGCCGCGCTCGACGAGGTCGAGATCCGCACCGCGCCGGTCGGCGCGGGCCCCGGCGTCGCCGCGAGCGTCGTGCAGACGTTGCCCGATCGGCTGGCCGCACACCAGCGGGTGTTCGACCAGACCGGTGGCCTGCACGCCGCGGCCCGCTTCTCCGCCGGCGGCGAGTTCGTAGCCGTGCGCGAAGACGTCGGCCGCCACAACGCGCTCGACAAGCTGATCGGCCACGCGCTGCTCGAGGGTTCGCTCCCGCTCGAGTCGCAGCTGCTGCTGGTGTCGGGCCGGCTGTCGTTCGAGCTCGTGCAGAAGGCGGCGATCGCCGGCATCCCCGTGCTCTGCGCGGTGTCGGCGCCGTCGAGCCTCGCGGTTGCCGCCGCAGATCGATTCGGGCAGACGGTGATCGGCTTCCTGCGCGGTGCGCGCTTCAACGTGTACACGCACCCCGACCGCATCGACCTCGCGGCCTGATGGCGCGCCGGCGCGGGGACAGACGCGATCTCGTTCACGGGGGCGGGAGTCCGCGTCGTGACCTGTGGGTCGGCTGGAAACCGAACGGCCTGGGCGAGCAGAAGCCGCACCACTACCGCGGCATCGCCAAGACGGTGTGGGAGAACCGCCGCAACCTGCCGTGGGCGGTTCGCATCCTCCGCAAGGGCGTGTGCGACGGTTGCGCGCTCGGTGTCGCCGGCTTCCACGACTGGACGATCACCGGCGTGCATCTCTGCTCGACCCGGCTCGACCTGCTGCAGGTGAACACCGCGGCGCCGATCGCGCCCGACGCGCTGCGCGACGTCAGCACGCTGGAACGCGCCAACGGACGCGAGCTACGCGCGCTGGGCCGGCTCGCGCACCCGATGGTGCGCCACGCGGGCGAGCGCGGGTTCACCCGCGTCCCGTGGGACGACGCACTCGGTCTCGTCGCGGACCGGATTCGCGCGACGACACCCGACCGCGTGGCCCTCTACCTCACGGCGCGCGGCATCACCAACGAGGTCTACTACGTCGCGCAGAAGGCGGCGCGCGCGATCGGCACCAACAACGTCGACAACGCGGCACGCGTCTGCCACGCGCCGTCGACCACGGCGTTGAAGGCCGCCATCGGGGTCGCCGCCACCACGTGCTCGTATCGCGACGTGATCGACAGCGACCTGATCGTGCTGTTCGGCTCCGACGTGGCCAACGCCCAACCCGTGTTCATGAAGTACCTGTACCTCGCGAAGAAGCGCGGAGCGAAGGTCGCGGTGGTCAACCCGCTGCGCGAGCCCGGGCTCGAGCGGTACTGGGTGCCGTCGAACGTCGAGAGTGCGATGTTCGGCACCAAGATCACCGACGAGTTCTTCCCGGTGCACACCGGCGGCGACGTCGCGTTCGTCAACGGCGTGCTCAAGCAACTGCTGGCGATGGGCGCCGTCGACCGCGAGTTCGTGCACGCGAGCACCGCCGGCTTCGACGGCATGGTTGCCGAGCTCGACAAGGAGTCGTTCGCCGATCTCGAGCGCGCGTCGGGAGCGTCGACCGCCGACATGGAGCGATTCGCGCGCCTGTACGCGTCGGCGCGCAGTGCCGTGCTCGTGTGGTCGATGGGCATCACCCAGCACGAGCACGGCGTGGAGAACGTGCACGCGATCGTGAACCTCGGCCTCGCGCGCGGCAACGTCGGCCGCCCCGGCACCGGCCTCATGCCGATCCGCGGCCACTCGGGCGTGCAGGGCGGCGCCGAGATGGGCTGCTACTCCACTGCGTTTCCCGGCGGGGTCGCCGTGACGGAGGCCGCGGCCGCGGCGATGGCCGAGGAGTGGGGCTTCGACGTGCCCGCCCGCCCGGGTCTCACCGCGGCCGAGATGGTGGAAGGCGCGCGCCGCGGCGACATCGACGTGCTCTGGTCGAGCGGCGGGAACTTCCTCGACGTGCTGCCCGCGCCCGACGTGACGCGCGCGGCGCTCGCGCGCACACCGCTGCGCGTGCACCAGGACATTCTCGTGACCCACCAGATGCTCGTCGACCCCGGCGACACCGTGGTGTTGCTGCCGGCCGCGACACGCTACGAGCAGGAGGGTGGCGGAACGTCGACCACCACCGAACGGCGCGTCGCGTTCAGCCCGGAGATCGCCGGCCCGCGCATCGGTGAGGCGCGCAGCGAATGGCAGATCTTCGCCGACGTCGCGCGACGCGTCCGGCCCGAGCTGGCGGCGCGCTTCGGCTGTGAGAGCGCCGGGGCGATCCGCGCGGAGATCGCCCGGGTGGTGCCGAGCTACGCGGGCATCGAGACCCTGCGGGAAACCGGTGACGCGATCCAGGTCGGTGGCGCCCGGCTCTGCGAAGGCGGCCGCTTCCCGACTCCCGACGGCTTGGCGCACTTCACGGCCGTCGCACCGCGTGCCGTCGACGTGCCCGAGGGCCGGTTCGTGCTCTCGACCCGGCGGGGCAAGCAGTTCAACAGCATGGTGTGGGCCGAGCGCGACCCGCTCACGGGCGCGAACCGCGACGCGCTGTTCGTGGCCGGCTCCGATGCGGCCGCACTCGGTGTGGCCGAGGGCGATCCGGTGTTGGTGCGCAGCGCGCACGGTGAGCTCCGCGCCCGGGTGCACCTGGCTGCGATTCGCCCCGGCAACGTGCAAGCCTTCTTCCCGGAGGCGAACCCGTTGCTCTCACCCACGGTGCGCGAGCCGTTGTCGGGCGTGCCCGACTACAACGCGGTCGTGGAGATCGTGCCGGTCCGATGACACCCGAGTCGCTGATCGAATGCTTCGACGACGTCGCCGCGGCTGTCCGCAAGGCCGTCACGGTCCTCGACGCGACCACCCGGCGCGCGCGCACGCCGGTTCCGGGCCAGTACGCGCTCGACGTGATTGCCGACGCGGCCGCGCTCGAGGTGCTCACGAAGCTGCCGGTGCGGATCGTGAGCGAGGAGTCGGGTGTGCACGAGCACGCGGGCTCGGAGATCACGGTGGTGCTCGACCCCGTCGACGGTTCCACCAACCTCTCGCGCGGGATCTCCTACTGGGCGATCTCGATCTGCGCGCTCGATGCCGACGGCGCGCTGGCCGCGCTGGTCGTGAACCAGGCGACCGGCGAGCGCACCACCGCGATCCGCGGGCACGGCGCATCGCGTGACGGCGTCGCGCTGCGCGCGTCCAACGTGACGCGGATCGAAGACGCGGTCGTTGCGCTGTCCGCGTTCCCCACGCAGCGACTGCCGTGGAAGCAGTTCCGCGCGCTCGGCTGTGCGTCGCTCATGCTGTGCGACGTTGCCGCCGGCGGCCTCGACGGGTTGATCGATTCCGCCCGAAACCTTGCGCCGTGGGACTATCTCGGCGGTTACCTCGCGTGCGTGGAGGCCGGCGCCGTCGTGCGCGACGCGAACGGAGAAGAGCTCGTGACCGACGATCCCACCGCGCGCCGCCAGGTGATGGCCGCGGCGACCCCCGCGCTGCTCGACGCGTTGATGCCGGCCCCGACGGCGAGCGCGTGAGCCTCGATCTCGACGCGCTGGTGATCGCGGCCGACACGGCCGCGCGCGCAGGCGGCGAAGTCATCCGAGCGCACTTCGGCTCGCCGCCCGAGGTACGCGAGAAGGCGCCCGGCGACTGGGTGACCGCGGCCGATGTCGCCAGCGAAGACATCGTGCGCGCGGTGCTCGAACGCGAGACGGGCCTGCCCGTGTTCGGTGAGGAGGCCGGGGGCGAGCGGGCCGACACCGGCTGGCTCGTCGACCCGCTCGACGGGACCTCCAACTTCGTGCACGGCCTCGACGCGGTCGGCGTGTCGGTGGGGCTCGTCGCCGACGGCGAGCCCGTGGTCGGAGTGGTGCACGCGCCGTTGCTCGCCCGCACGTACGCGGCGCGCAAGGGCGGGGGCGCCTTCCGCGACGGGCGTCGCATCCACGTGAGCGGTCGGAGCCCCGAGCAGGCGATCGTCGCGACCGGCTTCCCGTTCCGGCGCAAGGACGTGCTGGCGGAGTACGAGCCGGTGCTCGCCGCTGCGCTCCACGGGTTCGAGGACCTGCGGCGCGTCGGCGCGGCCAGCCTCGATCTCTGCTGGACGGCGGAGGGCGTGTTCGACGGCTACTTCGAGCTGCGCCTCGGCCCGTGGGACGTCGCCGCCGGTGCGGTCATCGTGCGGGAGGCCGGTGGAGTGGTCACCGACTGGGCCGGTGACGGCGGTGCGTGGCTGACGAGCGGCGACATCATGGCTGCCCCGCCCGGGGTGCACGAGGTGCTCCTGAGGATCGCCTCCGAAACCGACCGGCCCGGCCGATCGAACGCGTAACCGCAGGTCAGAAAATCGTTTGACGCATCTGGCGGCCGCGTGTTCCCATATGCTCGCTCATAGCAATGCCCTATCCGTCGGGAGAACACCCCAAGTGAAGGCGCAAGACGTGACGACGACCCGTACGTATGCAGTCCAGGCCAATGCACCGGCCGGGACTGCGCGCGCGCGTGTCGCCCTTCTCGACTCGTGCCCGACCGTCCCGGCCTCGTGGTCGCCGATCTTTATCGGTACGGCCATGGAGACCAAGCACGGTCGCCCCCGACGGACCCCGGTGTCCCCTACGTAGCACCACCGCTACAACAGGACTCACCAGGCCGTCGGGGCAACCCGGCGGCCTTTCTGTTTGTACCGGCAAGTTGTACGGAAAGCCCTGGAACCGAGCCTGAGATTTACGTCAAAACCAGTCCGAGAAAGCATGCAGAACCAGGGGAGTGAGTGGCGATGTTCGCCATCCAGCAAGTCGAAGAGACCGAGACCATCCGAGAGCCACAGTGGCAGGACCTCGCACTGTGCAACGACGGCACCGGATCGATGACGGAGTTGTTCTTCTCCGAGCAGCTCGACGACATCGCGGCCGCCAAGGCCTTCTGCGGAGGCTGCCCGGTGCGAGACGTTTGCCTCGACGGCGCGCGTGAGCGGCGTGAGCCGTGGGGAGTGTGGGGCGGCGAGTTGTTCGTGCACGGCAAGATCGTCGCCCAGAAGCGCAAGCGGGGACGCCCGCCCAAGGTCCGCCCCGAGCAGCAAGAGGCCCAGAGCGCCTGATCGCCCCCGCCGCGAACGGACGGGCCGGGACAACGAACGTGAGCCGACCCCCCTCCGGCCCACAAGCGAGTCCCGGCCCGTGCGGCGGAGTGGTCGAGACGCCCGTGGTCGGGACGCACGTCAGCGCCGCCTATCCTTTGGGCGGCGCTGATCTGCGTTCTTGACCAAAGCTTTACATTGGACGTGATGACCTGCGTGACACTCGGCGCGATCCTGGCGACGAGCAGTGCTGTGGGCGCGGCGCGCCGTGTCCGGATTCGGGTGGGCGGTTCAGTGCGATTCGGTCGTTTCGGCGCGAGGCAACATGCCTGACGGCAACGGCGTTCGCCGCGGGATGACGTCGTCGACGACCCGTTCCGGGCCGTGGTGGGCCGACGGGGCGCGCCGCCCGGCGCCGTGGTGGGAGACCCGCCAGAACCACTTCCCCGATTTCGTCCCTCCCGACGACTACCCGCCGGGTCTGACCCTCGACGACGACGGGCTCCCGCAGCCCACGAACGCGCCTGCGTCGAGGTTCCCCATGCCGGCCTTCATCGTCGCCGGTGCGGTGCTCGTCGTGCTGCTGCTCCTCTCGCACTTCACCGAGCAGCCCCGGGTCTCGCGCGTCCTCGTTCCGTTGTTCGGGTTCCTCGCCACGATCGCGTTCGCGCGTTGGCTGCAACCGCGCCACCCCGACGAGCCGTGGCTCGCCCGCCTGTTGATCCTCGGCGGGCTCGTGAAGATCGTCGGGACGATCCTGCGCTACACGACGCTGTTGAAGAAAGGTCAGCTGGGAGACGCGAGCGTCTACGACCAACAAGGCATGCGCTACGCGGGCGCCTGGCTCGGCAAGGCCGGCGTCACCGCGCCGACGCTCAGCAACCTGCGATCGAGCAACTTCCTGCGCTGGTTCACCGGCATCGTCTACTACCTGTTCGGCCGCGACCTGATCGCCGGCTTCTTCGTGTACGGACTGATCGCGTTCGTCGGCTCGTATCTCTGGTACCGCGCCGCGGTGATCGCGATCCCGTTCCTCGATCGCCGCCTGTTCTTCATCCTCATGATGTTCGCGCCGAGCATCGTCTTCTGGCCCGCAGGTGTGGGCAAGGAAGCCTTGATGCAGTTCGGTCTC
>CAZLEC010000010.1:0-21807 GCA_964558245.1 uncultured Burkholderiales bacterium
GTGCCGGCTCCGCCGGGATGCGCGAACGCGGCCACTCCGAGGAGCGAGAGCCCGGCCAGGAGCAGCGCCGCGCTGACGGCGCGCAGCCGCCGGAGCCCGCGCACCCGGTCGCGCCCGACGATGATGCTCACCATGGAGCCGGCCAGCGCGACCGGAAGTGCGATCAACCAGATGCCCACGACTTCTCCCTCGTTTCGTTGGCGCGCGCGATCGCGACGTGCCACGGCTCGAACGCGCGTCCCTCGTCGACGAACATGTGCGAGAACAGCTCGTAGTACTCGAGCCGCAGGGCCTGGACCCCGACGACGAGTGCTTCCAGCGCGAACGCGGCGAGATTGCCCACGACGAAGAGGACGACCGCCGCCGCGGCGGTCACGCTCGGGTGCCAGAGCGCGGTCGTGCCGTCCCACACCACGGCGCCGATCGCGGCGTGGGCGAGCCCGAACGCGGCGAGCCGCGCGAAGGAGACGACGTTCGAGCCGAGCCGCACGACGCCGTCGACCGACTCGACGGTCGCTTGCGCCACGCCGCTGCTCCGCCCACCGGACGCGACGACGCCACCGACGAACGTGAGGAGCACGCCCGTGACCACCAGCAGGCCACCGGAGACGGTCAGGGCGCGCACGTGCTCGTAGAGACCCGCGCCGAGCAGGCCGAGACCCACGTAGGAGCACAGGCCCGCGATCCCCGACGGCGCGTACAACGCGTGCGCGGGACCACCTTCGCGCCAGCGATTCGCCGAGCCGATCACTTGGCTCACCGCGAGCAGCACGGTGCCCAGCGCCACGCCCGCCACGAGGAGCCGCACCGGATCGTCGAGCGGCACCAGCCACCGCGCCGAGAAGACGTGCGTCGGGCCGAACAGCTCTCCGTACGCGATGCCGAAACCGGTCGCGACGACCCCCGCCGACACCGCGAGCGCCCAACCCGCGCGGAAGCGACCGAGCACGCCCCGCCCGGTGCGAGCCGCCAGACCGAGCGCGATCAGCAACAGCCCGTGGCCGACGTCGCCGAACATCATCCCGAACATGACGGCGAACGCGATCGCCGCGAACGGCGTCGGATCGAGATCGGCGTAGCGAACCGTCCCGTACGTGTCGATCAGCAGCCGGAAATGCGAGCTGACACCGCGCGGCGCGAGGAAGGTCGGCGGGTCGACGCCCGAGGGGGACGGCAACGCGACCAGCGCGCCGCCGAGGGGCTCGATGCGGGCGCGCAGCTCCGGGATCGCGGCCGAGGGCATCCAACCGACGGTTCCGGCGACCCGCCCGTGGCGTACGGTCGACGTCATCCGGCGTTCGAGCTCGGCCTCTCCGGCGAGGAGCTCGAGCGGGCCGTCGCGCGCGAGCATCTCGGGATCCGGAGGATCGCGCACGAGCGCCGGGACCACTCCGCTGGGCGCGGCTCCGTGGGCATGCAGCAACTTCGCCACCGGACCGGTGGGTTCGCGCGCCGAGCCCGGCGGGCGATCGAACTCCACGACACCCGCGTCGGCGACCTCGACGAGCACCGGCCGCAGCGATTCCGACGGCGCGACGAGCGCGACGCGTTGCATCCGCACGCGACCGAGGCGCTCACGCGGCGGCATCGAGCACCTCCCGGCCCGCTCCGCCGCGACTCGCGATGTCGAGCGCCGCGCAGGTCCGCCACGCGTCCGACATCCGGAGCGCGATTGCGCCGGCCGCGACGCCGAGCCCAGGTCTCGTGGAGTGGAGGAGGCGCTCGCCGTCGTGATCGACGCGCCGCCACCAACTTGCTTCCGCGCGCCACAGCTCGTCAGCTCGCTCGATGCCTTCGACCGCCCACCGCGCGGAAACGGGGAGCGCGGCGACGACTGCCGCGAGGGTCTCGGCGTCGAGCACGCGCCGGCCGAGCCGGGGAATCCGGCGGACGAGGTCGGGGTCGACCGGTTGTTCCCGCTCGGCGACGACGCGGGCCGCGATCAGCGCGGCCAGCCCGAGGCCCCACTCGGCCACCGGCTCGATGTCGCTGAGGCGCCGGGCCCATTCGACCCGCACCTTGAACAAGATGCCGGCCGGATCGCTCGTTCCCGGATCGCGCCACGCCGAGTGCCGGAGCTCCTCACGAAGCTCCGACGCGGAGGTCGCACGGTGGGCGCGGGTCGCGGCGGTGCCCAGCGCGCCGAGGTCGAACGGTGGTTCGCGATCGGTGTCGGGCGACGCGAGGAGGTCTTCGAAGTTCTCGATCTCGAAGAACGCGGCGAGCGTGCGCGCGACCTCCACACCGGGGGCGGGGAGCCAGCCCGCGAGGACGCGCGTGTCCCACAGCACGGTCGACCAGATCGCACGTTGCGCGTCGCGAACCGATGTGGTTCCGGCGAGCGCGCGGGCATAGGGCGTGGCGGCCAGTTGCGCCCGCGCCGCATCGGCCGATGCCGTTTCCGCGATCTCGCGAGCGCCGTTGACCCCGACGCGGTGACGCGCCAACAACCGCGCGCGGACGCTCCCGGCGACCCAGCCGGCACCCATCTCAGGATTCGCCGATCGCGGGCGCCCGACCAACGGGAGCGGCGGCAAAGGTCCGCACCAGGGTCACCGCTTCGGCCACGAGCGACGGGATCGCCGCGTGTGCCGCGCGTTCCACCGCCGCCACGTTCTCGGCGGCTCGGCGTTCGAGCTCGTGTGCGTCGGCTTCGACCTCGCCGGTGCGCTTCGCGGCGGCCTCGGCGCGGACGGCCGCCGATCGCTCGCGTCCTTCGGCCAGGATGCGCCCGGCGTCGTCAACGGCTCCGGTCAGCACGCGCCCGGCCTCGCGGTCGCCGGCGGATTCGGCCGCCTGCAGCTCGGGCTCGAGCCGATCGACGTGCGCGAACACCGGTGCCAGCTCCGCGGCGCTCGCGGCGCCGATCTCGGCGGGTATCGCCGGGCGCGTCGCGGGGGTGCCGGGTGGTTGCACCACCCTGCGGATTCGGTACCACCAGTCGAGCAGGCCGGACATGCTTCGGAACACCCCAAGGGCTCGGAGTTCGTCGTACGCTCCGGCCAGCATGCACTGTTCGGGGCCCCGATGTTCAGGGCCGAAGGACCGTGCCGGTTCCGACGCCCGTCCCTACCCCTGTCCCTACCGGGGCGGCCGGGCGATCGAGGGTCGCCGGTCGCTGCCGTATATGCGTGTCCTACCGGCGGATGCGGCGGACTTCGGCCCGCATCTGCGCGATGGCCGACGCAGCGGCGATGAGCGCGGAGAGCACGCGACGAGCGTCGGCCTCGGTTCTTGCGTCGCGGCCACATCCATCTGACCCCGAGATGAACCTCGCGTGGCGATCTCGGTCAGCTCCGGCCGGCCAACGCCGCGCCCGCCGCGCCCGCGCCGGCGGCGCCGATCGCGATCGCCCAGCCGACCGGGCCGAGCGGGCGGCAGCCGAAGAAGTGGCTGACCCCCGGTGTCTGGATCATCCCGATGAGCGCGGCCACGGACACGACACCGCTGCCGACCACGAGGGGGCTCCGGTGTCCGATCACCAGCGTCTGGCCGAGCTGGGCGCCGACGAGCGCGGCGAGCGCGACGGTGTGGGCCCGGGTCGGGGTGCCGGTGAACCGAGCGACGCTCCAGGCCAAGCCGGCCGCGCCGGCGGTCGCCGCGGCGCGCACGGCCACGTCGCGGGCGAGCGCGGAGCCGAGCGAGGTATCGGGTCCTTCCCGACGAAGGTCGACGTCGCGCGTGAGCGGCGGCTGCAGCGAGATCGCCATTGCCGGCGCGAGGTCCGTGAGGAGGTTCACCGCGAGGAGCTGGCGCGCGTTGAGCGGCGAGCGTCCGGTGATCAGGCCGACTCCCGCGGTGAAGATGACCTCACCGAGGTTACCGCCGAGCAGGAGGGCGAGCGCGTCGCGCACCGACGCCCACATCGCGCGCCCTTCGATGATCGAGGTGATGAGCGTGTCGACCTGTTCGTCGACGATCACGAGGTCGGCCGCCGCGCGCGCCGCCGATGTCGCGTTCGATCCGAACGCGACGCCGATGTCGGCGAGGCGGATCGCCTGCGCGTCGTTGGCGCCGTCGCCGGCCATCGCCACGACCCGACCGTTGCGCTGCATCGCCTGCACGATCCGCACCTTGTGCGCGGGGGTCAAGCGGGCGAACACCGTCGTGTCGGCGACGAGCGCGTCGAGCTGGGCGTCGGTGAGCTGATCGAGCGCCGGGCCGGAGGCGACACCGCCGTCGAGCAGCCCCAACTCCGCCGCGATCGTCTCGGCCGTGCTCGGGTGATCGCCGGTCAGCATCACGACGCCGATGCCGGCGCGCTGCAGCTGGGCGATGGGCTCGATCGCCGACGACCGCGCGGCGTCGGCGACGGTCGCGAAGCCGACGAGCTCGAGGCGGTTGACGCGCTCGTCGTCGAGATCGGCGCGGCCCGACGCGTGGCGCTCGGCGATCGCCAGCACCCGCAGGCCTTCCTTCGCGAAGCGTTCGGCGTGTCGTTCCAACCGGGCGCGTGTCGCCGCGTCGAGCGCCCGCACGCGGTCGCCCTGGCGCCAGGCCACGCAACGCGGCAGCACCACCTCGGGCGCTCCCTTCACCGACAGCAACGGTCCGTCGTCGGTGTGGCCGAGCACCGCGTGGTAGCCGCGGCTCGGCGCGAACGGCAACGACGCGATCTTGCGCCAACCGGATGCACCGAGCTCGGCCGACAGCTCGACCGCGGCGCCCCCGTCGACGATGACCCGGTCGGTCGGATGGGGCAGGCCCTGATGTCGCGATTTGGGTGTTGCGCGCAGCGCCGCGGCCAACGCGAGCCGCCGGCGGCCGTCGATGTCGGGCATGGTCTCGACGACCTCGCCGTCGGACATGGAGCGCAGATGCAGGCGACCTTCGGTGAGCGTGCCCGTCTTGTCGAAGCACAGCACGTTCACCCGGCCGAGCGCCTCGAGCACACCCGGGTTCCGGACGAGCACCCCGTTGCGTGACAAGCGCATCGCCGCGCCCGCTTGCGCGACGGTAGCGAGGAGCGGCAGGCCCTCGGGCACGGCGGCCGCGGCGAGGCTCACGCCCGTCGACACGGCTTCGCGCGCGGGTGCGCCGCGCAGCAGGCTCGACGCGGTGAGCAGTCCGCCGGCCGCGCCGACGACGGGAACCGACCTTCGCGTGAGGCTCTCGAGCCGCGACTCGACTCCGGTCGCCGGTGCGCGCGCGGTCTCGAACAGCCCGCGGCGGGCTTCGGTGCGATCACCTGCGGCGAACACGATCGCCTCCGCCCGGCCCGCGGCGACGGCGGTGCCCGCGTAGGCGACGGATCGCCGGTCGGCGATCGCGGCATCGAGCTCGACCGGATCGACGCACTTGGTGACGGGAAGCGATTCGCCGGTGAGCGCCGACTCGTCGACTTCGAGGCCCGACGCGGTGAAGATCCGACAGTCGGCGGGCACGATGTCGCCGGTCTCCAGGAGGATCAGGTCGCCGGCGACGAGCTCGCCCGGTGGCGCCGACACGATGGTGCCGTCGCGCCGGATGCGAACGAGTTGACTCGACACCGCCGTGGTCAGTCGGCTGATCGCGTGTTCGGTGCGCAGGCGCTGAGCCGCGCCGACGAACGCGTTCACTCCGAGCGCGGCGCCGATGAGGACGCCGTCGGTGAGCGAGCCCGTCATCACCGACAACGCACCGCCCACGCCGAGCACGAGTGTGAGCGGGTTCGTCAGCTCCTCGGTCATCAGCGACACGAAGTTCGAGCCCGACACCTCGTGCGTCGGGGTCCGGCGGGGCTCGACGTCGGCGGACGTGAGGCCGGTGCCGCCGGTTGCCAGTTGCGCGGCGACGTCGTCGACGTCGAGCGCGTGCCAGGCGACGTCGGGGGCGTCGTGGGTGATGACCGGTCGGTGCGCGAGCGTTGCCCCCGTGCGGGTCCCGACGCCGAGCGCGACGAGCGCCGCCGCGTTCGTTGCCGTTACCGCCCGGTGACCGGCCGCCACGCGCGGTCCGAGCGCGAGCGCGGTCGCGGCCGTTGATCCGGCCATCGCGATCGTGATTGCCTGATGGCTCGCGCGGCGAGCGATTGCCGTCGCGTCCATGACGAGCGCGGCCGCGTGCAACGTCGGGCAGAGCACGTCGGCGCCCCACGGCGGGAACGCGTGCGGGTCGATCACGCCTACGCCGAAGTCGGCGGCTGCGAGCGCGGCGCCGGGGTGCGACGTCACGACGGCGACGACCCGGCCTTCGTCCTGCAGCCGGCGAATGGCCGGTACCAGCTCCGCGCCCGCGCCGACGACGATGTCGGGGTCGAGCGCCTTCCAGTCGTCCGGCTCGGTTCCGGCGACGACGAAGTCCTGCGCGGCCGCGCGGATCGAGTCGATCAGCGCGCGGCTGCCGTCGGAGATGGTCTGGAGCAGCTCTCCGTCGACGACGACGGTGTCGATGCGATCGAGGTGGCGGAGCACCTGCTTTTCCATCACGAGGACGTCGTGACCGGCGAGCACGACACCGAGCTCGGCGGCGAACGCATCGCGTCCCCAGCGCGAGGCGCGCGGGAGCGCGCCCAGCACGATGTCGGCGAGGGCGCGCGGATTGCGCGTCAGCGCGAGCGCGATCGCACCGACGCCGAGCGAGCCCAGCGACACCAGCTGTGCGTACCGTTCGACCGGGCCGTCGGGAACCGGCTGCGGGCGCGGCGTTCGCTCGAACGCATTGAGGCGCTCGTCGTGGGGTCCCGGGTGCAGTGCGGGCTCCACGCGTTCCCACACCTCGCGGCGCGCGCTCGCTTCCCGGAGCAGCAGGACGCGGTGCGCGGCATCGCCCACGAGACCGAGCGGACCCTGGCCGAGTCCTTGGAGCAATGCCGCCGCCGAGGTGACCCCTGCTTCGACCGCCCGGTGTTGTTCGAGGAGGTGCCGGACTCCCGGCACGGTGTCGAGCGCGGGAATCGCGGCCGCGATCTCGATCGGGAGGCGGGGGAGGCGGGCCGCCCGGGCGACGACGCCGAACGCGATGCCGGCCACGTCGGCGCCGAGCTCGATCGCCCCCCAGCGCAGCAGTGCGGAGTCACCGGGATGATCGCGGCGCCCGCCGATCGTGTCGTCGGTCGCGATGCCCTGGTCGGTCTCGACCGCGTCGACCACCCCGACGAGGTCGTCGACGCTGACACGCTCCTCGTCGAACGCGACGACAACGCACGCGACGATGGGATTCACCTCCGCCCAATGGACGCCGTTGATCGCGTGCAGGGCTTCTTCGAGCGCGCGAGCGAGTGGTTCGGTTCCGGCCCGGTGCACGCCACGCGCTTCGATGTGCGCGCGGCCGCCGGTGGCCCAAACGTGACGGGCTCGCGACCTCGGGAGCAACCGCGCGGCGAGGTCGGGCGGCCACACCGACGAAACCGACGAAGTCGCGCGCCGTACGGCGTCGAGCGAGGTCACCATGGCAACGGACCTCCGATCGCGACCGTTTATAAAAGGGGGGGCAACGCGGCGCCGGGATGCTGCGCGTCGAATGATCGAGCACGACGATCTTGGCGCGCGGCCGCCATCCGTTGATAGGGCCGAAGGTCCGATGCTCGGGCCATCCGGCCCTGGGAGCCGCCGGCGCGGGAGATCACACTGGCGGCGAGCCTTCCGGACGACGAGCGCGGCAGTGGGTGAGCACCGTGAAGTACGCCATCGGCATCCTGGTGGGATTCGTGGTGCTGTGGCTCGTGCTCGTGGTCGCCCTGGTGGTCGCGCGGCCGAGGGGCATGCGGGCCGGCGACGCGGCGCGGATGATGCCCGACCTGGTTCGGCTCGTTCGGGGCCTCGCCGGCGATCGGGACATTCCGCGGCACGTACGCGTGCGGATCTGGTTCCTGCTCGCGTGGATGGCGTCGCCGATCGACGCGATCCCCGACGTGATCCCGGTGATCGGCATGCTCGACGACGCCATCCTGACCTATCTCGTGCTCCGCAGTGTCGTGCGCGCGGCTGGTGACGAGGTGCTCGAGCGGAATTGGCCGGGCACCCCCGACGGGCTCGCAGCGATCGAGCGGCTGCTCGTACGCCGCTGACGGAAATCGCCGCGAGCCGTCAGGTCACCGCAGATCGAACACCAATCTCGCCGGCACCTGGCCGCTGAGCACTTCGGCGATCGACTCGTTCACCTGCTCGAGCTTGCGCGACTCGCGCACGACCGTGGTGCGGCCGTCGGCGTGCAGCTCATAGGTCTCGGCGAGGTCGACTCGGGTGCCGACGATAGAGCCGGTCACGCTGATGCCCTGGAGCACGGTCTCGAAGATCGGGAGGCTGATCCGGTTCTCGGCGGGAAGTCCGACGAACACCAACCGCCCGTGGCGGCGCAAGCAGCCGAACGCCTGCTCGAACGGCTTCGGAGCCGCGGCGAGGGCGATGGCGGCGTCGGCGCCGCCGAGTGCCTGGATCACCTCGACCGGGTCTTCGCGGGTCGCGTTGACCGTGTACGCCGCCCCGAGCCGCTTCGCCAGCTCGAGCTTCTCGTCGCTGACGTCGACCGCGACGACGGTGCCGCCGGCAATCTGCGCGTATTGCATCGCGAGGTGCCCGAGGCCGCCGATGCCGAACACGGCGACGAGGTCGGACGGACGCGTTTGCGAGACCTTCACGGCTTTGTAGGTCGTGACGCCGGCACACGTGAGGGGCGCGGCGTCGAGCGGGTCGATCGCGTCGGGCACGTGCCCCACGAACTTGGCGTCGGCCAGCACGTACTCGGCGAAGCCGCCGTTCACGGAGTAGCCGGTGTTCGTCTGCTGCAGGCACAGCGTCTCCCAGCCCGAGGCGCAGTACTCGCAGGCGCCACAGGCCGAGCCGAGCCATGGCACCGCGACGCGATCACCTTCGCGAACCTCGCGCACGCCCGCGCCGAGCCGATCGACGATGCCGACGCCCTCGTGCCCGGGAATGAACGGCGGTGAGGGCTTGATCGGCCAGTCGCCGTGCGCGGCGTGGATGTCGGTGTGGCACAGGCCCGAGGTCTCCACGCGCACGACGATCTCGCCGGGTCCCGGCTCGGGAATCGGGACGTCCTCGATGCGAAGCGGTTCTGTGAACGAATGGACGACTGCTGCCTTCATCGCGGCTCCTGGGGTGGGGGATCTTCTCACAGTGCGGGACGGCGTCGGCGGATTGGAAGGGTCGAAAGTCCGTTTTCGTCCGAGTAAGTGCGTCAGCCGCGCCGCGCCGCGTCGAGGATCACGCGGCGCTCGGCCGCGCCGATCGCCCGGCGGGCGTTCGTGACCGCGTCGGGGTTGACCGAGATCGAGGTGATGCCGTAGCGCACGAGGTGCTCCGCGAACTCGGGACGGTTCGACGGCGCCTGCCCGCACAACGACGACGTGATGCCGGCGTCGGTCGCGGCGGTGATGATCCGGCGGATCGCGTCGAGCACGGCCGCGTCGCTCTCGTCGAAGAGCTCGGCGCAGATCTCGGAGTCGCGGTCGACCCCCAGCATCAGCTGAGTGAGGTCGTTGGAGCCGATCGAGACGCCGTCGATGCCGAGCGCCGCGTACTCCGGGATGCGGTACACGACGGAGGGGACCTCGGCCATGACCCAGCGATGGAGTCCGCGGTGCGAGCCGAGCGGGCTGGCGTCGACGAGCTCGAGGCACGTCTCGAGCTCCCAACGCGTCCGCACGAACGGGATCATGAGATGCAAGTTGGGAGTCTCGTCGCGAACGCGGGCGAGGATCTCCAACTCGAGGCGGAAGAGATCCGGCTCGCGCACGTAGCGGTAGCACCCGCGGTAGCCGATCATCGGATTGTCCTCGACCGGTTCGAACGCGGTGCCGCCTTCGAGGCCACGGAACTCGTTGCTGCGGAAGTCGATCGTCCGGTACACGACGGGCCGGGGCGCGAACGCGCGCGTGATCGTCAAGAGGGAGTTGCACATGCGGTCGACGAGCTCCCGCTCGCGACCTTCCGCCATCAGCTGGCGGGGATGCGTGCCGCCCAGCGCCTCGGTGAGCATGAACTCCGCGCGGAGCAGGCCCACACCGTCGACCGGGAGCGCCGCGACTCGCTCGGCCTGGTCGGCCATCGCGAGGTTGACGTAGACACGCGTCGCGAGCGTCTCGGGCCCGAAATCGGTTGCGGCGCGCTCGTTCGCGGCCGCGCGTGCGGTGACCGACTGCGCCGGGGCACGAAGACTGGAGGTCACGTCGCCTTCGTAGACGGTGCCGCGCGCGGCGTCGACGGTGACGATCATGCCGTCGTGCAGCACGCTGGTCGCGCGACGCGTGCCCACAACGCACGGAACGCCGAGCTCCCGGCTCACGATCGCCGCGTGGCAGGTCATACCGCCGCTGTCGGTCACGAGCGCGCCCGCGCGCCGGATGGCCGGGACCCAGTCGGGGTTCGTCATCGGCGCGACCAGGATCTCACCGGCTTCGAGCAAGTGCCCCTCGCTCGGGTCGTGCAGAATTCTGACGCGACCCGTGGTGATACCCGGCGCCGTGCCGAGGCCGCTCACCAACGGCGCGCCGAGCACGCTCGCGTCGGCCGAGCGTTCCACGCCCGACTTGGGCGCCAGCGTGGTGATCGGCCGCGACTGCACGAAGAACGTGCGGTCGCCCTCGATCGCCCACTCCGTGTCCTGGGGCGCGCCGTAGTGCTTCTCGACGCGCCGGGCGAGCTCGGCGAGCTCGAGCACCTGGTCGTCGCGGAGCACGCGTCGGCCGGCGGTCTCTGCGTCGTTGTCGATCCGCTGGTCGCGACCGTCGGGGCCGCGCACGATCTGGAACGTCTTCGCGCCCACGCGGGTCGCGATCGTCGAGCCCTGCTTCGTGACGATGTAGGTGTCGGGCTCCACCTGGCCGCCGACGACGACTTCTCCCAGGCCGAACGCGGCCTCGATCACGATGCGGGAGGTGTCCCCCGTGGACGGATCGATCGTGAACATCACGCCCGAGCGGTCGGAGTTCACCATGCGTTGCACGACCACCGCGATCGCGGGCTCGTCGAGCACGCCCTGCGTCGCGCGATATGCGAGCACCCGCGCGCCGAACAACGAGGCCCAACAGTCGACGATGCGGGCGAGGAGGTCGTCGTCGCCGCGGACGTTGGTGAACGTCTCGTTCATGCCCGCGAACGAGGTGGTCGCGGAGTCCTCGGCGGTCGCCGACGATCTCACGGCGACGTACTCGTCGTTTCCGAGCCGGTGGTAGGCGTCGAGCACGTCGTGGCGGAGCGCGTCGGGAATGCCGGCCTTGTGCACGAGCTCCCGCATGTCGGAGACGAGCGCCGTCAGCGCCTCTTCGTCGAGGGTGTCTGCGCTCGCGGCGCGCTCACGCAGGTCGGCGCGGACGCCCGCGATGTCGAGCGCCTCGAGGTACGCCGACGCGGTGACCACGAACCCCGGCGGCACGGGCAGCCCCGCCCGCGTCAACTCGCCCAGGTTCGCGCCCTTGCCGCCGGCCACCGCGACGTCTTGTTTGCTGATGTCGTCGAACCACTTGATGCGTTCGTCCACGATTCCGGCTCCTTGTGCACTCAGTAACGGAGGACCATGGCAATGCGACCGAGGTCGGCGAGGACGCCTTCGTCGACGACCTCGACCTCGCCGTCATGGCAGATCTGCTCGCGTACGGCGTCATCGACCGCGTCGAAGGAGTCGGGCGCCTCGCGTGTTGCCGGCTGGAGACGATCCGCGTCGAGCCGGCCGTCGAAGTGGTACGCCTGCTCGACGACGAGCCGGTGTCCGCGGCCGGTGCGTGCCGCGGCCCACACGTCGGCGATGCCGCAAACTGCGCCGTTCGTGAGCTTCTCGCGGACCTCGTTCGCCGCGGCCTCGTCGCGGGCGTGGCGGGAAGACGCGAGCGCAGGACGTACCAGCGCCGCGATCTCGTTCGCGCCGGCCCATTCGTAGTTTCCGTGCACGCGTCCGACGACGCGAGCCGACGAGCCCGACACCTCGTCCCAGTAGGACAGATCGCGTTCGGCGCCGACGAGCACGAGCGGCCGGGGATCGGCTTCGTGCACCTTCTCGAGCGCGGCGTCGACCGCGCGCAGCACGAAGCGCGCGGCCTCGGCGTGTTCGTGCTCGTCGAGCGCGAAGTCGCGGTGCGGCGTCTCTTCCCGAGTCGGCGCCTCCACCTTGACCGGGAACCCGGCGTCGTGCCGCTCGTGCGCGGCGGCGCCGGAGAGGTCGATGCAGCGGGATTGCGCGAGTGAGAGAACGAGCACGCGGACCGAGACGATGGTCGCGGCGTCGCCGGCCAGCTCGCTCAGCGCGAACCGGTCGCCCACGACGACCCGGGGGTTGGTCGCGGTCATCAGCGGCGTGACCGTTCCGATGTCGACGCCGGCGAAGATCGCGACGGCGTTCCCCGGATGCGCGCGGTCGATCGAGGCAAACGCGTCGTCGAGGTTCTGCAGGACTCGAGCGGTGGTGTCGCGGTCGGGTCGGCGGGCCTGCAACTCCCTCGCGGCCGCGTCCCGGAGCTCGGCGAGGGTCTGGGTGTCGTGCGGGTTGCCGGGTGAGAGGTGATCGAGTGGGCACACGACCGACACGCACGGTCCGGTCGCGGCGGCCAGCTCCTCGAGTGTTGCCAGTCGGTTGGTGGTGGGCATGCTGGCTCCTTTCCGAGATGGAGCGATCTTCGTCCCGTGGCGACGCCCTCGGCAGAGCCGCGAGGCCCGCCGGAGATGACAAAGGTCCCTTTCTCGCCTCGCGTGCCTGTGCGCGGCGCGGCGCCCGACGGTGGGTCAGTGATCTGCGTGCTGCCGCAGGTAGTCGCCGCAGCTCGCGAACGTGCGCACGAGGTGGTAGTCGGACTCCGGGATCTCGACCCCGGTCGACTGCGCGACCGCGATGAGGAAGTTGAGGAAGTCCATCGAGTCGAGGTCGAGCGCCTCCTGCAGGTCGTCGCCCGGCTCGAGCTCGTCGAGGTCGGCTTCGGGCGCGATCGCGGCGAGCGCCGAACGCATCGCGGCATCGGGGTCGAGGGTCATCGCAGCTCCTCCGGTTGGCCGAGGCGTCGTGCGACGTCGGCGAGAAAGCGCGCGCCGATGTGGCCGTCGGTGGCGCGGTGATCGGCCGAGAGCGTTGCCGTCACGGCGGGCCGGATCCCGATCCCGTCGTCGACGTCCCACACCCGGTCCGAGATCTTGCCGAAGCCGACGAGCGCGACCTGCGGCGGATAGATGACGCCGAAGACCGACCGAACGCCGCGGTCGCCGAGGTTGGTGACCGTGATCGTCGCGTCGGTCATCTCCGAGCCGCGGAGGCGTCCGCCGCGCGCTCGGCTGGTGACGTCGCGGAGCGCGCCCATGAGCTCGACGAGCGAGAGGCGGTCGGCGTCGTGCACGGCGGGCGCGACGAGCCCGCCCCCGCGCAGAGAGATCGCGACACCGAGGTGGACCCCGCTCCCGGCCACGAAGTGATCGTCGACCCAGTACCCGTTGAGCTCGGGCATCGCGGCGGCGGTGAGCGCCACCGCTTTGTAGAGCAGCGCCGCCGGGAGGATCCGCGCGTCGACGGGAGCCTGCTCGTTGTGGCTCTGGAGCCACGCGAGCGCGGCGGTGAGCTCCACGTCTTCTTGGAGGTAGTAGTGGGGGATCTCCCGCTTGGAGCGGGCCATGAGCCGGCCGATGGCCTGCCGCATCGCCGTGCTCTGGTCGACGGGAGCGACTGGTTCCGGCTTCGGCGCGGGGGCCGGCTCGGCAACGCGTGAGCGGGCGGCGCGGTCGACGTCGGCCGCGCTGATCGGATGGCCGGGCTGCGCAGCGGCGACGCGCGCGAGGTCGACACCGAGCTCCGCGGCCCGCCGGCGCGCGTACGGCGACGCGGCGACGTGGGCCGTGGTCGCGGCGGGCGTCGAGCGCGTCGGCGCGGGCCGGGGTGGCGCGAGCGACGGGGGGGCAACGGCGGGCGGTTCGGGCGGCCGCGGCGCGGGCGCCGGTTGTTGCGGCGGTTGAGGTGTCGGAGCCGGCGGCGGCGGTGGCGGTGTTGGAGCCGGCGGTGGCGGGGCGGCGGCGGGACCGGCCGCGCCCGCGTCGACGACCGTGGCGAGCGGCGTGCCGATCTCGAGCGCTTCGTCGCCGACCGGTACGAGCAGCTCACCGATCACGCCGTCGTCGAAGATCTCCACTTCCACGTCGGCCTTGTCGGTCTTGACGACCGCGACCAGATCGCCGCGATGCACGGCGTCGCCGGGTTGCACCAGCCACTCGATGAGCCGGCCCTCGGTCATGTCGGCGCCGAGCGACGGCATGCGGAACACGCGCGGATCAGCCACGGCCCATCGCTCGCTCGGCCGCGGCGACGACGGCCGCGGGAGTCGGCAACGCCGCGTCTTCGAGATGCTTGGCGAACGGCATCGGGACCTCGGCGCTGCAAACGCGTTCGACGGGGGCGTCGAGGTCGTAGAACGCGTGCTCCGCGATCCTCGCGGCGATCTCGGCCGAGATCGAGCCGCTGCGCCAGCCCTCGTCGACGATCACCGCCCGGTGCGTGCGTCGGATCGAGTCGATGTACGTCTCGTCGTCGAGCGGGCGGAGGCTGCGCAGGTCGATCACGTCGGACTCGATGCCCTCACTCGCGAGCGTCGCGGCCGCCTCGAGCGCGACGCGGAGGGTGCCGCCGTACGCGATCAGCGTGACGTCGTTGCCCCGGCGGCGCACGATCGCGCGCGAGATGTCGAAGGGGCCGGCGGTCTCCTCGAGTTCGCCTGACGTGTTGTAGAGCGATGCGTGCTCGAAGATCAGCACGGGGTCGGGGTCGAGGAGCGCCGGCCACAGCATCCCGCGCGCGTCGTCGATCGTCGCGGGGGTGAGGATGCGCAGCCCGGGGATGTGCGCGTACCAACCTTCGAGGCTGTGCGAGTGCTGCGCGGCCACCTGGCGCCCGCCACCGGTCGTCATCCGGATGACGAGCGGGACGTTGCACTGGCCCCCCGACATGTGCAGGAAGCTCGCCGCGTTGTTGAGGATCTGATCCAGCGCGAGGAGGCTGAAGTTGACGGTCATGATCTCGACGATCGGGCGCATGCCGCCGATCGCGGCTCCGATCCCGGCGCCGACGAACGCCGACTCCGACAGCGGGGTGTCCCGGATCCGGTCGGGCCCGAACTCGTCGAGCAGGCCCATGCTCACGGCGAAGCAGCCGCCGTACCGGCCGACGTCCTCGCCCATCAGGAACGCGCGGGGTTCGCGGATGAGCGCGTCGCGCAACGCCTGCCGGCACGCCTCGCGGTAGGTGATCTCGGTCATGTCCGGCCCAGCTCGCTCGTGACGAACCGCGTGAGCGACTCGACCGGTTCGTCGGTTCCTTGCTCGGCGAACGCGACGGCGTCGTCGATCTCCACTTTGGCATCGGCTTCGATCGCGTCGACCTCGGCCGGCGTGATCTCCGCGCGCGCGATCAGTGCCGGGATCGGATCGCGTTCCTTCCACTGCGCGATCTCGGCCTTGTCGCGATACAGGTCGGGGTCGTACATCGAGTGCGGGCGGAAGCGATAGGTGCGCAACTCGAGGAAGTGCGGCCCACTGCCGTTGCGAACGGCCTCCACCGCGCGGGCGGCGGTGGCGCGCACCGCGACCACGTCCATGCCGTCGACCGGCCACGCGGGCATCTCGTAGCTCGACGCCTTGAGCGAGAGATCCGTCTCCGACTCGGAGCGGCCGAGCGCGGTGCCCATCGCGTAGAGGTTGTTCTCGCAGCAGAACAGGATCGGGAGCTGCCAGAGCGCCGCGAGGTTCATGCACTCGTGGAACTCGCCCTCGGCGATCGCACCCTCGCCGAAGAAGCACGCCACGACCCCGCGCCGATCCTGCATCTTCTCCGCCAGCGCGAGCCCGACCGCCACCGGCAGACCGCCGGCGACGATCGCGTTGCCGCCGTAGAAGCGCCGCGCCGCATCGAACAAGTGCATCGAGCCACCGCGCCCTCCACTGCAGCCCTCGGTCTTGCCGTACATCTCCGCCATGATCGATCGCGCCGACACGCCGCGCACGAGCGCGTGGCCGTGCTCGCGATAGGTCGCCACGATCGAGTCGTCGTCGGAGAGTGTCGGGATCACGCCGACCGCGACCGCTTCTTCGCCGATGTACAGGTGCACGAACCCCCGGATGTGCGCAGCGGAGTACAGCTCGACGCACCGCTCCTCGAAGCGGCGGACGCGCAGCATGTCGCGCAGCAGTGCGAGGGCGTCGTCGTGTGCGAGCGCGCTCACGAGCCCGACTCCAACGTCGAGAGGTCACCCTCCGGCAACCCGAGCTCACGGGCGCGCAGCAGCCGGCGCATGATCTTGCCGCTCCTGGTCTTGGGCAGGTCCTGGCGGAACTCGATCTCCTTGGGCGCGACCGCGGCGCCGAGCCGCTTGCGCCCGAATCCGACCAGCTCCAGGCGCAGCTCGTCGCTGGGCTCGTAGCCGGGCCGGAGCGACACGAACGCCTTCACGACCGAGCCGACGAGCGGGTCGGGCTTGCCGATCACGCCCGCCTCGGCCACTGCCGGATGTTCCATCAACGCGCTTTCCACTTCGAAGGGCCCAATGAGGTGCCCGGCCGACTTGATGACGTCGTCACCGCGGCCGACGAACCAGAACCAACCGTCGGCGTCGCGCGTCGCGAGGTCGCCGCTGCGGTACCAGCCGCCGGCGAAGCACTTCGCGTAGCGCTCGTCCTCGCCGAGATAGCCGCGGAACATCGACGGCCATCCGGGGCGCAGCGCGAGCTCGCCTTCCTCGTCCACGCCGGCTTCCACCGCGCATCCGTCGACCACGATCACGTCGCCGTGCTCGTCGCGCCGGAGGATCGCGGCGTCGATGCCGGGAAGGGGCCGCCCCATCGATCCCGGGCGAATGTCGGATGCCGCGAAGTTCGCGATCATGATCCCTCCGGTCTCGGTCTGCCACCAGTTGTCGTGGATCGGGAGGCCGAAGGCGTCGACTCCCCACAGCACGGCTTCGGGATTGAGGGGTTCGCCGACGCTCGCGATGAAACGTAACGCCGACAGATCGTGGTCACGTGCCGAGACGTCGGACGACCGCATCATCATGCGTACTGCGGTGGGAGCCGTGTACCAGACGCTGACGCGTTCGCGCTCGAGGGTCTCGTACCAGCGCGCCGCGTCGAACTCAGCCTCGTCGACGACGAGCGTCGCGCCGATCACGAGTGGTGCGATCACGCCGTAGGAGGTGCCGGTGACCCAGCCGGGATCGGCCGTGCACCAGTAGACGTCGCCGGCCTTCAAGTCGAGCGCGAGCCGCGCGGTCGCGTCGTGCGCGACGACGGCCTCGTGCACGTGCATCGCGCCCTTGGGCGTGCCGGTGGTGCCGCTCGTGAAGTGCAAGAGCGCGAGCTGCCGGGGATCCGTCGGCGGTATCACGAAGTTCGACGGTTGGGCTGCGAGCAGTGGCTCGAGATCGTGGGCGCCGGGTACGTCGGCGTCGGCGCCGTCGATCAGCAACACGTACGCGAGGTCGGTGATGGCGTCGCGCACCGGCGCGACCTTGCGCCGGTAGAGCGATCGAGAGGTGACGAGCGCGCGACCGTGGCCGAGCTGCATGCGCTGACGGATCGGCTCGGGGCCGAACGCCGAGAACAGCGGTGACACGACCGCGCCGAGCTTCAGCGCACCCAACATCGCGATGTGCAGCTCCGGGACGCGACCGAGCAGCGTGAACACCGTGTCGCCCGCGCCCACGCCGAGCGCGGCGAGCGCGTTGGCCATGCGGTTGGTCTGCTCGTCGAGCTCGCCGAATGTGAGCTCGCGCCGGCTGCCGTCCTTCCCGAGCCAGACGAGCGCGAGACGTTCGCGGTCGGGCCCGGTTGCATGCCGCGTCACGGCTTCGTGCGCGATGTTGAGTCCACCGGCGGGCAAGCCGTCGAGCTCGGCGCGCGCCGCCTCCCAGCTGAACGAAGACCGGGTCGCGTCGTAGTCGAGGAGGTTCGGCGCGACGGCCCAACTCGTCGGTTTGCGAATGACGTCCCAGCGCACGGTCGACCTCACGCGGGGGTTGGGGGAGCGTGGAGCGCGCGTTCCCCGTCGACGAACTGCGCGACCGAGCGCATGCTGTCGAGGAACTGCGCCGGGAAGATGATCGTCGAGTTCCGCTCGATGGCGATCTCGGCGAGCACCTGCAGGTTCCGCAACTGCAGCGCGATCGGATGATCGACGATCACGTCGGCGGCTTCGGCCAGCTTGCCCACGCTGAGCGCCTCACCTTCGGCTGCGATGATCTTCGCACGCTTCTCGCGCTCGGCTTCGGCCTCGCGGGCCATCGCACGCTGCATCGATTCGGGGAGTTGAATGTCCTTCAACTCCACGAGTTGCACGAGCACGCCCCATCGCTCGGTCGTCATGTCGAGGATCTGCTTGATGGTGTCGTTCAAGGTCTCCGTCTGGCTCAGCACCTGGTCGAGGCTCGAGCGACCCACGACGTTGCGGACGGTGGTCTGCGCGATCTGGTTGATCGCCGACTGCACGTTCTCGATCTCGACGATCGACTTCACCGGATCGACCCGGAGGAAGTAGGCGACCGCGGCAACGCCGATGGAGACGTTGTCCTTGGTGATCACCTGCTGCGACTGGATCGGCATCGTGACCGTGCGCAGCGTGACCTTCTGCATGCGGTCGACGAGCGGGATCATGAACCGCATTCCGGGATTCCTCACGTTGCGGACCTTGCCCAGCCGGAAGATGACCCCGCGCTGGTATTCGCGCACGATTGCGACTCCCAGACTGGCCATCTCGCACTCCTCGATCTCGGTCGGCCGGGCGTGACGCCGCGTCCCCGTGTCTCCGATCGAGATTGCGCCCTTCGCGGGATCGGGCCCAGGGCCGAACGTCCCATCGCGGCCGGTCCGAGGGACCGCGGCCCGCCCCGTTCGTACGTCAGACGGAGAGCGGGCGGACCCCGACCGAATGGTTGACGAACCAATCGCGTGCGAGCTCGGCCGCGACGGCGAGCGTGCCCGGCTCCTCGAAGAGATGGGTGGCGCCGGGGACGATCTCGAGTGCCGTCTGACAACGCATCTGGGCCCGAGCCTGGCGGTTCAGATCGAGGACCGCGTGGTCGTTGCCACCGACGATCAACAGCGTCGGCGCGCGCACCGCGCTCAGGCGGGACCCGGCGAGATCCGGCCGGCCGCCGCGGGACACGACGGCCGCAATGCCGTCGCCTTGCTCACTCGCGGCCCACAGCGCCGCCGCGGCGCCGGTACTCGCGCCGAAGTAGCCGATCTCGGCGCCACCGGCCTGCGGCTGCTCGCGCGTCCAGCGGGTCGCGACGACGAGTCGCTGCGCGAGGAGCTCGATGTCGAACACGTTGGCGCGGTTGCGTTCCTCGTCGACGGTCAGCAGGTCGAACAGCAACGTCCCCAAGCCGGCTCGGTTCAGGACGCCCGCCACGAAGCGGTTCCGGCTGCTGTGACGGCTGCTCCCGCTCCCGTGCGCGAACAACACGACGGAGCCGGCGCCGCTCGGGATCGTGAGGTGGCCCGCGAGCCGAACCGGTCCGGAGTCGATCACGACTTCCTCGTCGCACGCGCCTGAGCCGCCCGCACGGGTGTGGGCGCCCGCAGCCCGGCGGGTCTCCGCCTGCTCGAGCAGACGTATCACCTCGGCGTCCGAGGTTTGCGTGAAGTCGTCGTAGAACTGGCCGATCGCCCGGAACGACGGCGGGCTCGAGAGCACGACGATCTCGTCGGCGGCCGGGCGCAGGTGCTCGACCGCGCCGGGCGGCGCGACCGGCGCGGCCACGATCACCCGGGTCGCGCCGTGAGCTCTCGCAACCTCGCACGCGGCGCGCACCGTGGAGCCGGTTGCGATGCCGTCGTCGACGACGAGCGCCGTGCGGCCCGTGAGCGCGACGCGGTGGCGCGACCCACGGAAGCGCGCGGCGCGCCGAGCGAGCTCGAGCCGCTCCCGCGACTCGACCGCCTCGAATTCGGGGACGCTCACATCTGCGCGCCGTACGACTTCCTCGTTGATGATCCGTACGCCGTCTTCGCCGATCGCGCCCATCGCGAGCTCCGGCTGGTACGGCACGCCGAGCTTGCGCACGAGGATCACGTCGAGCGGGACGTCGAGCGCGGCCGCGACCTCCGAGGCGACCGGAACTCCGCCGCGCGGCAGTCCCAGCACCACCAGGTGCTCTCTCGGGAGGCGGGCCAGCCGGGCGGCCAGCCGGCGACCGGCATCGGTTCGGTTTGCGAACATGTCACACCCCCGTGGGGAAGGTTTCGGGTGGTTCGCCGCGATCCCAAGTGGAGGTGCGCTCGAGCGGTTCGAGCGCCCGCGTCCGGTCGAGGTGGATCACGGCATCGAACTGGTCACCGAGCCGGGCGTCGAAGTAGTGGCTCTGACGCTCCGTGTCGGGGCGGTAGATCACGCCGATCGCGCGTTCGAGGCGGGCGACCCGCAGCGTGTCGTGAACGCGGGGGTCGGCGGTGTCGAGCCAGAACTGCGGCATCGCGACCTCGTGGAGCAGCGCCTCGTGGCTGCCTTGGAGCGCGGGTCGTACGTGCTTGCGCTCGGGCGGGTCGCCCCAATCGGTCGCGGCGGTGACGCGACCGTCGTGGGTGGTGAGCCCCACCAACAGGCAGTCGCCCGCGTATCGCTGCCGAGCCAGCTGCCCGACGTTCAGCTCGCCCCGCGCGCCCATCTCGGTTTCGCGCGCGTCGCCGACGTGCGAGTTGTGCTCCCAAACCACGATCTTCGCCCGGCCGAGCCGCTGGTCGAGGTGCGCGGCGAGTGCGTCGAGCGTTCCGGCCATGTGCCGGTCTCGCAGGTTCCACGACGACACCTCGGCGCGGTACATCTGCTGGTAGTACTCCTCCGCGTCGCGCACCACGAGCGCGTTCTGCTCGGCGAAGAACAACTCGTCCTCGGCGACCCACCCGTCGCGACGCAAGTAGGCGTCGGCGCGACTGCGCAGCGCGACGAGCTGGGCGACGACTTCGTTCTCGCAGGGAATCGCGCGCTCGTACGCGAGTGCGTAGCCGTACGCCTGACCCTCGCGTCCCACGTGGTCGAAGCAGCTGTACCGGTCGCGTGCCCGGCGCGCCTCGGCCGGGTCGACGCGATCGAGGTACTCGATCACCGCTTCGATCGATGCCTGGAGGCTGTAGAGATCGAGGCCGTAGAAGCCGGCTTTGGTTGCCGGGTGACGGTGTGCGTCGTTGCGCGCGCGCATCCACTCCACGAATTGCAGCACGTCGTGGTTGCGCCACATCCAGGACGGAAAGCGCCGGAAGTCGGCGAGCGCGGTGTTGGCGTCGAGGTCGGCGGACTGTCCCATCACGTAGCGGTGAACGCGATATGCGTCGGGCCAGTCGGCCTCCACTGCCACGGCGACGAACCCGAGCTCCTCGATCAGGCGGCGCGTGATGCGAGCCCGTTCCCGGTAGAACTCGTGCGTGCCGTGCGACGCCTCGCCGATGAGCACGAATCTCCTGGTACCCACGAGGTCGAGGAGCGCGTCATAGTCGTCGGCTGCTCCGGTGATCGGGCGTGCGGCCCCGGTGAGCGCCTCGGCCGCTTCGAGGGTGGTGGTCATGCTCCGAACGTACGGAGCCTCGGGCCGGCCGGTCAGAGGCCCAGGCCCTCATCCGACCGGGACGAAGGACCCTCGCCGCCGGCCGGTCCCGCGGCGCCGGGCGCGGCCCGGCTCGCCTGCTCGGGTGTGGTGGGGACCTCGTAGTTCAGCGGGCCCGGCTGCCAGAGCCATCCGAGCGCGCCCTGGGCCGCGCGCTTGCCGTAGAAGCCGCCGCCCGACCCGCGTAACACCCAGGAGATCCCGACCGCGAGCACCGATCCGGCGAGGGGGCCCACCACGTAGGCCCACCACGCCGTCCAGTGACCGAGCACCAGCGCGGGCCCGAGCGTCCGGAACGCGTTCATCGACGCCCCGCT
>CAZLEC010000011.1:0-21495 GCA_964558245.1 uncultured Burkholderiales bacterium
GGGCGGCTCAGGTGCTTCATCTGATGAAAGCGATACGGGGGCAAGGTTGACGCCCATGTCAGGTTCGGGAGACGCTTGGGTCATGAGCCCTGCGAGCACCGAGGTTCCCGAAGTCATGCCGGCCGCCGTCTTCATGGGCCTCAAGGACGTGGCGGTCGAGGAGCGGCCCACGCCCCGGCCCGGGCCTGCCGAGCTGCTCCTCGAGGTCAGCCACTGCGGCCTGTGCGGGTCGGATCTCCACTTCCTCGTGGAGTGGGGCGGGCGCACCGGTGTGATCGAGGGGCACGAGTTCTCGGGCACGGTGGCGGCGATGGGTGCCGACGTGACCGGGTGGAAGGTCGGCGACCGGGTGGTGCCCGGCCAGTCGCCGAAGTGCGGCGAGTGCGAGTACTGCCGGGCCGGTCGGGTCTCACTCTGCGCGGGGCGGGGCCGCGTCGGCGCCGACGACAACGGCTGGCAAGGCGCGTTCGCGCGCTACAAGGTGATCAACGCGGCCGAGGCGCTCAAAGTGCCCGACCACCTCTCGCTCAAGCACGCGGCGCTCGTCGAGCCCCTTGCCGTCGCGCTGCACGGCATCACCCAGGCCGGTGGCGCGCGGCCCGGCACCCGCTGGCTCGTCACCGGCGGCGGCCCGATCGGCTTCCTGTCGGTCGCCGCGCTCAAGGCCCTGGGCGTCGACGACATCGTGGTGAGCGAGCCCAAGGAAAAGCGCCGCGACCTCTGCGAGAAGCTCGGCGCGCGCGTCGTCGTGCCCGAGGAGCTCACGATCCCGGCGATGCCGCACGATCTCGTGGCCGAGCCGTTCGACGTGGCGCTCGAGTGCTCGGGCAACGGTCGCGGCATGGAAGCGGCGCTCGCGCAGCTGAAGCGGGCGGGCACGCTCGTGCTTGTGGGTGCGGGCATGGCCCGACCGAAGTTCGACCCCAACCGCATCCTGTTGAACGAGCTCGTGATCACCGGTGCGTTCGTGTACGACGCCGACGGCTTCGTGCGCGCGCTCGACCTGTTGGCGTCGGGCAAGCTGCCGAACGACCTCCTCGTCGAGCCCGACGACTACCCGTTGAGCAAGCTGCTCGACACCGCGCTCGGCCTGCACGAGGGCACGGTGGCGGCCAAGGCCATGATCGTCCCGCGCGTCGACTGAAGAAGGAGTACCCATGACCTCCACCGAGACGCAACCGACGGGGCCGACGTTCGCGTCGCGCAAGCCGCGCATGAACCACGTCGCGATGAGCCTGGCGCCCGACATGCTCGACGAGGAGCACCGAACGCTGCGCGCCGAGTTCCTCGGTGACGTGTTCGGCTTCTACGACCTGCCGATGCTCACCCAGGACCGCTACCGCCAGGTGTTCCAGGTGCACAACATCGAGCAGTTCGTGTTCCTGATCGCCGACGACCCGCCGATGACATGCGCCCGTCTCGATCACTTCGGCCTCTCGGTGGGAGCCGAGGAGGAGCTCGACGAGATCCTCGCCCGCGCGCGGGCGTGGAAGGAACGCGACGACCGCGTCGAGATCATCGACAAGAAGGTCGACGACCACGGGATGATCGCGATCACCAGCATCTACGTGCGATACCTGCTGCCGATGATGATCGAGATCCAGTGGTGGGACTTCAAAGGCATGCCCCGCGCCGACCAAGGAGCGAAGTGACCGAGCACGACCTTCGATACGGAGCGTTCGCGCTCCAGGGCTGGAAGCTCGAGTACACCGGTTGGGACGCGGCGAGCGCGTGGGAGCGCACGAAGGAGCTCGCCCAACTCACCGAGCAGCTCGGCTACCACCACCTCTGGGTCTACGACCACGTGGAGACGGTGCCGCGCCGCGAGGCCACACACGTGTTCGAGGCGTTCACGACGCTTGCCGCGCTCGCGCAGCACACAACCACGATCAAGCTCGGCCAACTCGTCACCTGCGCGGCGTACCGCAACGCCGGGCTGCTCGCCAAGGAAGCCGCGTGTGTCGACGTGTTCTCCGGGGGCCGGTTGATCCTCGGTCTCGGCGCCGGTTGGTACGAGCGCGAGTACCAGGCCTACGGCATCAACTATCCCGCCGCGGGCGTGCGGCTCCAGATCCTCGACGAGACGCTCGAGGTCTTGAAGCGGCTCTGGACCGAGGAGACCGTCACCTTCCAGGGCAAGCACCTCTCGTTCGACGGCGCGTACTGCGACCCGAAGCCGATCCAGCAGTTGCCGGAGATCTGGGTGGGCGGCGGCGGCGAGAAAGTCACGCTCCGCATCGAGGCCCGGCACGCCGACAAGACCAACTGGCAGACGGGCATCGAGGGGTTCCGGCGCAAGTCGGCTCTGCTCGAGCAGTACTGCGACGAGATCGGCCGCGACTTCGGTTCGGTCGTGCGCACCCACGGCCCCGATTGCGTGGTGTTCGACACCGAGGCCGACATGCAGCGGTGGCTCGACTCGCCCGGCGGCGGGTCGCTGTGGGGCCGGTCGCCGCACGACGAGTACGTGCGCGACAACCTCGTGGGGACCGCGGAGCAGGTTGGCGAGAAGGTGCAGGAGTTCGTCGACGCGGGATGTCGCGAGTTCGTGCTGTGGTTCCGTGACTCACCCCGATCGGACAGTCTCGAGGCGTTCGCGCGTGACGTCATCCCGCGTGTGAGGGGTTGAGCGCCGCCGAGTTCCGCATCGAGGCGTGACGACCGGCCGGTGTTACCTTCTGAGACCATGACCGCGCTCTCCGACGCGCCCGCGCGCGAGACGACGGCCTCGGCCGGCACGAGCGGGCGGCCCACCCGGCCGACCGTGATCGCGATCGGTGCGGTGTTGCTCGCGGGCCTCGTGTTCTTCTTCTGGACGCGCTCCGACCTCTGGCTCGACGAAGCGCTCTCCGTCAACATCGCGCGCGTGCCGCTCGGGCATCTCGATCAGGCGCTTCGCCACGACGGCGCACCGCCGCTCTACTACACGCTCCTGCACGTGTGGACCGCGCTGTTCGGAACCGGCGACCGGGCGGTGCGTTCACTGTCCGGTCTGTGCATGGTCGGCGCCGCGGTCGCGTTGTGGTTCGTCGGCCGGCGGGTTGCCGGCCGCGCCGGCGCGTGGACCGCGGTGATGCTCGTCGCCGCGAACCCGTACGCGATCCGCTACGCGACCGAGACGCGCATGTACGCGCTCGAGATCCTGCTGGTTTCGTGGGGAATTCTCGCGTTCCGGCGCGCGCTCGAGTCGCCGACTGTCGGCCGGCTGGCGCAGTTCGGCGCGATCGTTGCGCTGCTGCTCTACACGCAGTACTGGGCCCTGTACCTCTTGCTCGTCGTCGGCGGGTTGCTCGTCGTGCTCGCCGTGCGGGGCAACGACCGGAACGCGGCGCGGCGGATGCTCCTGGCCATGGCCGTTGCGGGAGTTGCGTTCGTCCCCTGGCTCCCGACGTTCTTGTACCAGCGCGCCCACACCGGCACGCCGTGGGGCACCCCGCAGTTCCCGGGCGTGCCGTTCGGCTACACGCTGCGCGACTTCGCCGGCGGTGACGAGCAAGAGGGTTGGCTCGCGCTCGTGCCGCTTCTCGGCCTGCTCCTGCTCGGACTCTTCGGACGGGGGACCGACGACCGGACGATCGAGCTCGACCTGCACACGCAACCCGGCGCGCGTTGGGAAGCGATCGTCGGCGGTACGACGCTCGTCGTCGCGCTCACGTTGAACTACCTCGCCGGCGGTGCGTTCCAGTCGCGCTACAGCGCGGTGGTGTTCCCGTTCTTCGTCGTGCTGGTCGCGCGCGGCGTCACGACGCTGTCGTCGCCGCGCGTGCGGGCCGGCGTGCTCGTGGTGGTGCTCGGGCTCGGCTTCGTGGGCGCGGGCCGCAACGTGTTCACCGATCGCACGGAAGCGGGCAAGGTCGCCTCGATCCTGCGGGCCGACGCCAAGCCCGGCGACCTCGTGCTCTTCTGTCCCGACCAGCTCGGGCCGGCCGTGCACCGCCTGCTGCCCTCCGACCTCGATCAGGTGACGTTCCCGACGTTCGGCTCGCCCGCCTTCGTCGATTGGGTCGACTACAAGGCGCGGTTGGCCAACGTCGATCCGCTCTCGTTCGCGCGCCAGACGCTCGCGCGCGCCGGTAGGCACACCCTCTGGTTCGTGACCTCGCCCGGCTACATCACGCATCCGGTCGTGTGCCAGACCCTGTCGAACGTGTTCGCGGCGTCGCGGCGGCGCATCGGTCGCATCGGGCCCGACGAGCGCCTCTTCGAGCATCCGGGACTCCAGGAATTCCCGCCCGGCGCGTCGACGAGCGGCTGAACGAACGTGCCGTCGCGCGCACAACTCGTTCGGTTCGCTTCGGATGCCCGCGCTCGCGCGGTGCTCGCGCCCTACGTGCTCTCGCGGGGCATCGTGTTGCTCTCGCTCGTGTTGACCCGGCACGTGCTGCGCGGGAAGTCGGCGGCGCCCCTGCCGATCCAGGCGCGCATGGGCCTGCTCGGTTGGGACGCCGCGTGGTACCGCGACATCACGCGCGCGGGCTATCACGGCGTCGCGAAGGTCGGGCTGCGGTTCTTCCCGCTCTTCCCGCTGATCGCGCGGGGCGTGTCGTGGCTGCCGGGCGTGAGCGCCGGCCTCGCGGTGATCCTGGTCGCGAACGTGAGCGCGCTGGGCGTCGGTGCGCTCGTGTACGAGCTCGCGCGGCGAGAGGGCCGCGACCCTGCGCTCGCACGCCGCGCCGTGTGGATCGTGTACCTCGCGCCCTCCGCCTTCGTGTTGGTGATGGGCTACGCCGAGGCCACGTTCATGATCATGACGTTGGTCGCGCTGCTGGCCCTGCGCGACCGCCGTTGGCGGATCGCCGCCGTCGTGGGCGTCTTGGCGGGATTGACGCGGCCGGTCGGAGTGCTCCTCGTGGTCCCCGCGCTGTTCGAAGCGTGGCGCCGGCGCGGTGTCGCGAGCCGGCAGGAGTACGCCGCGATGGCCGGCGCGGTGGTCGGGCCCGCGGTGGGCACCGGCGCGTATCTCCTGTGGGCCGAGCATCGCACCGGGCATCTGCTGTATCCGCTGACGGTGCAGCAGGTCTCGGCGAGCCGGGGCGGGTGGATCGATCCCGTTCGCGCGCTTTGGCGCGCGGCGAGGATGGCGGCCGACGGTGGTCACCTGAGTGCGGGCATCCACGTCGTGACCGCCGGAGTGCTCGTCGTGCTGATCGTGGTGCTGTGGCGGCGCTGGCCGGCGTCGTTCACGGCCTACGCCGCGGTCGTGGTGGTCGTGGCACTGTCCGCGCGCAACCTCGACTCGCTCGAGCGATACAGCCTCTCGACCGTGCCGTTGGTGCTGGCCGCGGCGGAGGCGACGGGCGGCGGAACGCGCGAGCGCGCCGTGTTCGTCGCGCTCGCCGCGGTGCTCGTCGCGTGCTCGGTACTGGCGTTTTCGGGCCTCTTGGTGCCGTAGCCGGGCGATCGGCCGCTCCGGCCGCCCGGAGGAGTGCTGGGTATGCTGCGCGCCGCCGGCACGGTCGGCACGCGATCACCCACCCCCCGCTGCCGACCCCCCGGAATGCCGAGCGAGATGGCCGAGCGACACATGGCTGGCGTCAACGGCGATGGTGCCGCCGCAGAACCGCGGGCAGTCGTGGTCATCGGTGCGGGGCCGGCCGGGCTGACGGCGGCCTTCGAGCTGGTGCGGGCCGGCCACGCGCGCGCGGTGACGGTGCTCGAGTCGACCGACGTCGTGGGCGGGATCAGCCAGACCGTGCAGCGCGACGGCTGGCGCTTCGACATCGGCGGCCACCGGTTCTTCACCAAGGTGCGCGCGGTCAACGAGCTGTGGAGCGAGATGCTCGCGCCCGAGACGATGCTCGATCGCCCGCGCCAGAGCCGCATCCTGTATCGCGGCAAGCTCTACGACTACCCGCTCGTGCCGATGAACGCGCTCCGCAACCTCGGCCCGATCGAAGCGGTGCGGTGCGTCGCTTCGTACCTCTGGGTGCGCGTCCGGCCGCCCAAGGACCAGGACAACCTGGAGGGCTTCTACGCCGCTCGGTTCGGTTGGCGGCTGTACCGGCACTTCTTCAAGACCTACACCGAGAAGGTGTGGGGCGTGCCGCCGTCGGAGCTCTCCGCCGACTGGGGCGCGCAGCGGGTCAAGGACCTCTCGATCATGCGTGCGGTCTGGGAAGCGATGAAGCCCAAGCGCCTGCGCCGGTCGCGCGACGCCGCGCACGCGGTGACGAGTCTCATCGAGGAGTTCAAGTACCCGAAGTTCGGTCCCGGCATGATGTGGGAGATCGCGGCCGACAAGGTCACCGCCGCCGGCGTTCGCCTCGACTTCGACCGGCGCGTCACGCGCATTTTGCACGACGGCGACGGTGCGCGTGAGGTGCGAGCGGTCGATTCCGACGGTCGTGAGCACGTGTATCCCTGCACCCACGTGATCTCGTCGATGCCGCTCGGTGCGCTCTGCCAGGCGATGGACCCCGCGATCGACACCCCGACGCGCGAGGCCGCCGCCGACCTCGGCTACCGCGATCACCTGACCGTCGCGCTCGTCGTCGGCCGCGAGCACTCCTTCTCCGACAACTGGATCTACGTGCACGACCCCGACGTCGAGGTCGGGCGCGTGCAGAACTACGGCTCGTGGTCGCCCTTCATGGTGAAGGAGGGGCGCACGTGCCTCGGGCTCGAGTTCTTCGTGAACGAGGGCGACGCGATGTGGAACAAGCCCGACGCGGAGCTGATCGAGCAGGGCACGCGCGAGTTGGTGCACCTCGGGTTGATCGATGCCGCGTCGAGCGTCGAGACGGGTTACGTCGTGCGCATGCCGAAGGCGTATCCGGTGTACGACGAGCACTACCAGTCGCACGTCTCGACGATGCGCAAGTGGTTGAGCGCGAACACCCCCAACGTGTATCCGTGCGGTCGCAACGGCATGCACAAGTACAACAACCAGGATCACTCGATGTTCACCGCGATGCTCTCGGTCGAGAACATCCTCGGCGCCCACCACGACGTGTGGGCCGTGAACGTCGAGGAGGAGTACCACGAGCAGGCCTCCGACGCCGGTCCGAAGGGATCGACCGGCCGCGACGCCCCGGTGCTCCCGCGGCGTGCGCTCGACGCCGCGGCGGAGGCTCGAGCCGCACGGTCGGGCGCGGATGCCGCCGGCCGCGACTGAACCGGCGCCCCGACGTCAGTCGCCGCCGTTCGCGCCCGCGCTTGCGGCGATCGCGGTCGTCGCGCTCGCGGTTCGCATCGCGTTCATCGTGTGGGTCGCGCCGCAGGTGCCGACGCTCGGTGACGCCACCGCGTATCACCTGCTGGCCGCGAACCTCGCGCACGGCCGTGGGTACATCCGGCCCTTCGACGACCTCCTGCTCCACCTCCGTCGCCCGACGGCCGAGTACCCGCCGTTGTTCCCTTTGCTGTTGGCCCTGCCCGCGCGGCTCGGCGCGCACTCCGTGGAGCAGCAGCGCATCTTCCTCGCGTTCGTCGGCGCCGGCACGGTCTCCCTCGTCGGCCTGCTCGGCCGGCGCGTGGTCTCGCCCGCAGTCGGGCTGATCGCGGCCGCGCTCGCGGCCGTGTATCCGATGCTCTTCCTCAGCGAGGCGACGCTGATGGCCGAGTCGCTCTACGTCGGGTTGGTCGCGCTGCTCCTGCTGTGCGCGTATCGCGCGTATGACGATCCGAAACCGGTCCGTTTCGTCGTGCTCGGTGCGGCGATCGGCCTGGCGACGTTGACGCGCGCCGAGGGGATCCTGCTCGGGATCGTCGTTGTCGTGCCGCTGGCGATGTGGTTGCGCAACCTGACGGCACGCGAGCGCATCGCGCGCATCGGCGTCGCGCTCGGCGTCGCGCTGGTGGTGGTCGCGCCGTGGACGATCCGGAACGCGGTGCGGTTCCACGCGTTCGTGCCCGTTTCGAACAACGTCGCCACCCTGATCGACGGCGCGAACTGTGACGCGACCTACGGCGGCTCGCAGATCGGCTTGTGGCGCGAGACGTTCTCGACGCTCGACGTCGGCCTTGGCCCCGCCTTCGCTCAGGCCCGCTATTGCTTCGTCGGCTTCGACATCCGCGATCCGCACTTCGACGAGGCCAAGGCCGCGAGCGCCGACACGCGCGCGGGCCTGAGGTACGCGCGCCACCACCTCGGCTCGTTGCCGAAAGTTGCGGCGGTGCGGGTGCTGCGCACCTGGGGCCTGTACGCGCCGAGCCAGCAGGTCAACTTCGAGTCGCTCGAAGGACGGCCGCGCTCGTGGCAGCTGCGCGGCACCCAGATGTACTGGGTGCTCCTGCCCCTCGCGCTCGTGGGCGCGGTGCTGCTCCGGCGGCGCCGGCGCGCGATCTGGCCGCTCGCCGCGACCGCAATCACCGTGACGATCGTCGCCGCGACTACCTACGGCCAGCAGCGGTTCCGGATCGCGGCCGAGCCCGCGATCCTCGTGCTCGCGGCGGTGACGATCGTCGAGCTGGCGGGCGCGGTGACCACTAGCGGCCGGCGAGCGCCACGATCTTCGGCATGAGCCATTGCGCCTCGATCGACGCGGCGGCCGGGGTGAAGTGCCGGCCGTCGGGGCGCAGGCGGAGGCCGTCGACGTTCTCGGGGCACGGTGGGCCGTCGGGACAGATCTGCTTCGCGAGGTCGACGAGTGTCACTTCGCCCGGATGCCGGGCGGCGAAGCGCTCGAGGATGCTCTGGAGTCGCGCGTAGCCCGCGTCGTCGACCGCGTTGCTCGTGTTGGCGACACCCTCCGCGTCGTTGGGCGCGGGCGCGGCCTCGGTCAGCACGGCGACCTTCGCTCCGTACAGCGTGAGCTTGGCGAGCTCGGCGTCCATCCGAGCCAGCATCGCGGCGTCGCCGGCCGGCGTGCCCGACACCAGGGTCTGGTTCCCGACGATGAGGTCGGACTTCTCCCAGAGGCTCAGCCACACGATCACATCGGGTCGGAGCTCGAACACCGCGGGAGTCACGGCCTCGTCGACCATGAAGGGGCAGCGCTCCGAATGCGGGGTGATCTGCTCATTGCGCGTCGTGGTGATCTGCCCGCTGGCGACGCCGCAACCGAACACCGCGGCTTGGTACACGTCGGCGCCCACCTCGTCGCCGACGGCTTTCAGTCCCGGGTAGAGGCTGCACGCCGTCGAGTCGCCGACGATGAGCACGCGCAAGCCGTCGGCGCGGTCCCGGAGGCTCGGCGCACCGAGCGTGTGGGCCTCGTCGATCGCGTCACGGGTCTCGTCGGCGCGCGGCGTGCCGCAGAAGAGCGGATCGCCCAACGACCACGGAAAGTCCGTGCGGGGCGGCGGCACGTAACGGGGTGCCGCCGGGATCGACGCCGGCGCCGTTGGCGGGCCGGGCGTCGAGCCGCGCGATTTCGAGCGGGACGCGGCGAAGGTCGGGTGCGCCGGCAATGCGATGCTCGGCGGCGCCTGGCTGCCGGCCAGGTAGCTCGGCGCGGGTGACGCACCCGTCGTGGATGCCAGCACGATCGCGAGGGTCGCGACGATCGCCGGCAGCGCGAGCCACCGCGCCACGTTGCGCGGAGCTGCTCGCGGCGCGGGCGGCTCCGACCGGCGCACCAGGAAGCTCGGACGCCGGCGTTCGCGGATCGGGAGCTCGATGAGGTAGAAGCTGATCGTTGCCGCGGCAAATGTCAGCGCGAGGCGCAGCAGGTTGAGCGGCAGTCCGTGCAGACCGTGCACGCGCGTCGGTACCAGCCACACGATCAGCGGCCAGTGGAAGAGGTAGAGGCCGTACGAGAGCCGGCCGATCCATGCCAACGGCGGGAACGACAACACCTTTTGCAGCATCCCGGGCTGCAGCGCGCCCGCGATCACGACACACGCCAGCGCGGCGTACGCCAGCGACCCTCCGTGGTAGTAGCGCGAGCTCGTGCCCGTCGCGACGTTCCACGCGTACAACATCACGACGAAGGCCGCGACGCCCGCGATTCTCACGCGCCGCTGCGCGGCCGCGCCGGGCTTCCACACGACGAGGAGGATGGCGAGCAACGCGCCCATGAGGATCGTGTGGGCGCGCGCATCGGTGCCGTAATACGCGCGCAAGGGGTCACCGGGGCTGTAGGTGATGGCCATGATCGCGACCGACGCGCCGATCCCGCCGATGCACACCGCGGTCAGCACGCGCAGGGAGCCCCGCGCCACGCGCAGCGAGAAGTACGTGACCAGCGGCCACACGAGGTAGAACTGCTCCTCGATCGCGAGCGTCCACATGTGGCGCAGCGGCGACGCTGCCGAGAACAACTCGAAGTAGCTCTCCTTCGCGGCGATGAATCGCCAGTTCGCGACGTAGAAGAAGCTCGCGAGCGCGTCGTCACGGACCCCGGCGCGGTTCCACGGTGGGATCGCGAACACGGTGATCGCGGTCACGACCACGAGCACCACCATCAGCGCCGGGAGTAGCCGCCGGGCGCGGCGGCCCCAGAACTGGCGGAGGTGGATCCGATCCTTCCGGTGCCACTCCATGATCAGCAGCGTCGTGATCAGGAATCCCGACAGGATGAAGAACAGGTCGACCGACAGGTACGCGCCGCGGGCCCACGGATAGTTGAAGTGGTACGCGATGATCGCCAGCACCGCGAGCGCGCGGAGACCGTCGAGGGATCCCTGATACCCGAACTTGGCCCGAGCGGGCTGCTCCGGCACCACGGTCGGCTCGGGACCGGCCGGCGCCGCGTCGACCGGAGACGCGGCGGCGTCGACCTCGGGCACCCGGCGAGCATAGATGGAGGTGCCTAGGATCGGCCCGACATGACGGCTGTGCTCGCGCCCGCGGAGGCGACCGCCCACGAGCGACGTGCGCCCGGCTGGCGGCGGGTCGTGCTCGCGGCGCCGGCGTGCGTACCGGCGGTGATGATCGCGATCGGCGGCTGGTCGCACCGCTGGATGGACGAGGACGCGTTCATCAACTTCCGCATCGTCGACCAGATCTTCGCCGGGCACGGTCCGGTGTTCAACGCGGGAGAGCGCGTCGAAGCCGCGACCAGCCCGCTGTGGCTGTTCATCCTCGTCGTCGGCCGCGCCGCGTTCGGGGCATTTGTATCGATTGAGTGGATCGCGGCGGGGGCGGGGCTCCTCGCCGCGGTGGCCGCGTTCGCGATCGGCGCGCACGCGGCGCGGGTCCGCCACCGCGATGCCGACGGTGTCGTGGTGCCTGCAGGGCTCGTGCTGGTGGCCGCGGTCGCGGTCGTGTGGGACTTCTCGACCTCGGGTCTCGAGATGGGTCTCGTTTGGCTCTGGCTCGCGGGGTCGTGGTGGGCGCTGATGGCCGCCGCGCGCCCGGGCGAGATGAGCCGCCGGGCGCGGCTCGCGAGTTGCGTCGTGCTCGGCCTGGCGCCCCTCGTGCGCCCCGAGCTCACGGTTATGGTGCTGCCCCTGCTCGCGGCCTGGTTCGTGCTCGCCCGGCCGCGGCGGATCGCCTTCGATCTCGGTGCGATCCTCGCGATCCCCGTCGCGTACGAGATCTTCCGCATGGGCTACTACGCGTCGGTGGTCCCCAACACGGCCCTCGCCAAGGACGCGGGCGGGCTCCACCTCTCCCAGGGCTGGGCGTACTTGAGCGACTTCGTCTCGCCGTACCGGCTGTGGGTGACCGCGGTGATCGTGGTCGCGGTGGTGGTGTACGGCCACGTCACCCGCCGCGATCGCCGGGTGGCCATCGCGACCGCGGCCATGCTCGCGGCGGCGGTGATCGACGTGCTGTACATCGTCGGGATCGGTGGCGACTACATGCACGGGCGGCTGCTGCTCCCGGCGTTCTTCGCGCTCGGTCTCCCGGCCTCGCTCGTGGTGCGGCGCGACACCGTGGTCGCCGCCGTCGCGGGCGGGCTCGTGGCCGTGTGGGCCCTCGTGAGCGTCGTCTGGTTCCGGCCGCCGCCGCCCGCGCCGGGTGTCGGCCTGGGGCCCGCGCCGATCTCCGACTGGCGCACGGTGTCGGGTGCGACGATGCACCCCGTCGACGTGACGCTCGGCCTCAACGGCAAGCAGGCCGCGGCTGCGTACGCCCGAGGCGTGCGCGGCTTCTTCACGGTCGTCGACAAGCGCCCTCGCCCGGGGCGCGATCCGAACGCGTTCGTGCTGACGTTGGGATCGATCGGGGTCCCGGCCTTCGACGCGGGCACGCACGTGTTCGTCGTCGACATCGGCGGCCTTGCCGAGCCGCTCGCGGCGCGGACCGCGCCGGTGCCCGGTCGCCAGGCGGGTCACCGCAAGCAGATCGACGACGCGTGGTACGCGGCGCGCTTCGGCGGGCCGAGCAACGATCCGAAGGTGGTCGCGGCCCGGCACGCACTCACGTGTGCCCCGGTTGCCGGGTTACTGAAGGCGGTCGACGCGAAGATGACGCCGGCGCGCTTCCTCTCGAACATCTGGCACAGCGTCGGCTACACGCGTCTTCACGTACCTTCGGATCCGAGGGTCGCCGAACGCGAGTGGTGCTGACCACCCCGGCGGAGCAGCGCCGCGATCGCGGCGTCGATGGCCACCGCGGCCAGCACGACGAATGACGGCTCCGCCGTGGTGCGGAACCGGGTGCTGGCGTAGGTGACCACCACGGTGACGAACACCACGACGACCGGCGCGAGCAACGGGTACACCGGTATCCGGCGGCGGTACCGGCTCGGCGACCGCCGGCGCAGCAGAAACGCGCCGGGGATCGAGAGCAGGGCGAGGGCCCAGAAGCTGTAGAGCGCGGCCCACGAGATCCACACCGGGCTGCGGCCCTCGATGTACGCGTCGGCCCGCACGTAGAGACCGGTCTTGTAGAGACCCACGATCCGGCGCAACCGGACCTCCTCCACCGTGGGCAGCCGGCTCAGGTGCGCGCGGATGTAGTCGACCGCGGCGCGCTGGTACACGACGTCTTCCTGCGACTCGTCGTCGCGCAGCGTCAAGCCGGCCTTCTTCTCGATGGCCGCCGCGCACTGGATGTCGAAGTAGCCCTGCAGTGGCCCGTAGTACGTGGAGTCACAGTTGGCCGACGCGAGCAGGGGGGCGAACTGGGCGCTCAGCAGCACCGGGTGCACGAAGCGCGTGGTGTTGTAGATCGTCCACGGCGCGAGCACGACCGCGGCCGCGAGCACGGAGGCGCCGAGCCAACGCAGCCGGACCGCCCACGAGCGGTCGCGCGTCAGGCACGCGAGCGGCACGACTAGCAAAGGCACGAGCAGGATGAGCTCGGAGCGGGCGAGCGCGCCGAACGCGCACGCGGCGCCCACGAGCACGAGCCGGCGCCCGGTCGGGTGCCGCCAGTACGCGTACGCGAACAACAACGTGACCGCCGCCGCGAACATCGAGAGCGTCTCGGCCTGGAGCATGCCGTCGGGCGCCCAGAGATTCGGGTAGGCGGCCGCGAGCACCGCGGCGACGATGCCGGCGCGCGCGCCGCAGACCGCGCGGCCGAGGAGCCCGATCACCCACACGGTGCCCGAGCCGAGCAGGCACGACCAGAGCAGGTGGGTGAGCACGCTCTTCATCCCCAGCACCGACGGGATCGCGAGGAAGATGATGTAGAGGGGCGGATGTTCGGCCGCCGCGCGGTGCAGGCCCTGTTGCACGAAGAACGGCGAGATGAAGCCCTTGCCTTCCGCGAGCAGGTTCGCGCCCGCGTGGTAGAAGTACGCGTCGCCGTGCGGATCGAAGTTGCGGCGGTACGCGAACACGTACGCGACCCGCAACGCGAGGCTCGCCGCGACGATCGACGGGAGCGCGAGGCGGAACCAACGCGGGTCGCGCTGCGCACGCACGGACTCGGTCATCGGTTGAGGTTCAGTCTTTTCCCGGCGGGCCGATGAACACGGCCATCGGCATGCTGAGGTCGAGCATCTGCGAGATCATCGAGCGCGTGCTCTTGGGGATCGTCGGCGCGATCGCGAGCATGAACAAGTTGTCGTCGACCTGCGGCACGAGTCGGCCGAGTCCGTCGTGCCGGAGGCTGCCCACCACCTGTCCGTGGAGCGTGTCGAACTGCGCCCGCTCGGAGGCGGATCTCGGATCGAACGACGCCACCTCGGTGAACTTCGGGTCACGCTGCCAGTTCGCGATGTCGGGTCCGGTGGCGAGGTGCACCTCGAGCGTCGGCGTGCGGTTGTCGATCACGTGGTAGCGCGTGGCGCCCGGGCGGAACTGCTCCTCGGCCCGCACGGGGAAACCGCGGCGGTCGAGCTCGTTCAGGAGGCCGAAGCCCGCGGAGCCGATCGCTTCGGCGTCGGGCAGCCACGTGACGAGGTACGGGCCACGCGTGCCTTGCTGTTGCAGACGAGTCAGCGCGTTCGCGGTCGGCCCGACGACCGCGCCGAGCGTCTCGTTCAGGCGGGGCGTCTGCACCGTGACGTTCGAGGCCTGGAATGCGAACACGATGCTCACCGCGACGGTGATCACGGCCATCGCCGCCGCGCCCGCCGGCGCGAGTCGCGTGGCCGTGGTCGACGCGCTGCCGCGGCGCACGAGCTCGACCACGGTCCAACCGATCGCGAACAGCATGAGCGTGGCGAGGCCCCACGCCCAGAGCAGCAGGTAGAACCACACCGTTCCGAAGATCCGCGCCGACGACACCAACCCGAGGCCGAGCGCGACCAACAGCACCACGTCGAGCCGGAGCAGCACGCGATTGCGCAGCCGCCACGCGACGAGCACGGATCCCGCGAACGCCACGAGGAGGATCGCGCCCGGTATCCGCGTGCCGGTGACCTCGAGCGCGCCGCCGTCGTGCACGAGCGTGTGGGTGAGCAACTGCCACGGGTTCAACTGCGCGAACAGCACCCCGACGCCGCGGCCGAACCCGATCGGTGAATCGGGCGGGTGGCTGAAGTAGTCGCGGATGATGCCGAGGTTCCCGGGCGAGTGCGCGAACTGGTCGATGAACGGCGGGATCCAGATGACGACGCCCATCGCCACGCCGACGCCGGACCATCGCAACAGCGCGCGGCGGGCACCGGGATCCGCTCGGGCGGTGAATGCGCGCCGCACGAGCACGATCGCGGTCACGGCCACGAGCCCGCCGACGAGGCCGAGGTAGGAGATGTGCGTCTGCGTGCAGAGGCAGCCCGCGAACACGGCCACGGGGATCATCGCGAAGTCGTCGGCGAGCACCGACCACACCGCGAGCACGAACACGAACCACCAGAGCACCGGCAGGTAGGGGTTCCACGGGAGGGTCAGGAGGTAGGCGCCGTACGCGCGTGTCAGGACGGCCAGCGCCACCGCGACCGCGAGGAGCACCGACCGGCCGCCGCGCCGCAGCGCCATCCAGAGCGAGAGCGCGATGGCGACGACGTCGAGCGCGACGGTCGACGCGTAGAGCCCGTACGCCGAGCCGCCGAACAGCCGCCAGACCGGCCACAGCACGTAGAAGCTCAACGGCCCGGGATGGCTGCCGCCGTTGGGGCCGAACGGCCCGATGCGGCCGGCGAGACCGATGAGCGGCGGGTGACCGGTCGAGATGTCGCGCACGCGGATCTCGGTCTGGGCCATGTCGAGCAGCGGGTACCAGTGGGGCCGGCGCAACGCGAACAGGGCTACCACCAACGGGAACGCCACGACGACCACGAGCGCGGCGAAGAGCAACGCCGTGGAGCCCCGCAGCCGCCGATCGGGCGCCGGCCCGGAAGTGGAGCCGGAGGCGCCGGGATCCGCGCCCGGATCGACGCCGGCTTCCGCGACTTTCACGGCAGCGCCTTGAGCGCGCGCACCAACCCGGGCCGCACCGGCGACTGGTGATGCGATCGGCTCGCGTCGCTCGGGTCGTGGCGATGCGCGAGGAACCACTCGTACGACTCGATCACCATCGACGCGTTCGAATGTTGCGGCTCCCAGCCGAGCTCGCGGCGGACGGGCTCGATGTCGAAGTACAACGACTCGCTGAAGAGCAGCCAGTGGTACGGCGCGAACGGCGCGAGGCCGAGCGCAGCCAGCGCGCGCATCGTGAAGCGCGCGGGCGCGACCGGCAACGATCGCACGCGAGAACCCGTCTGCGCATGGTCGACGAGCGCCTGCAGCGTCTCGCGCATCGTGCCGAACTCGGCCGCGCCGACGTTGTAGACCGACGGGGTCGCGCGGTCGCCGGCGCGCAGGCATGCGTCGGCGAGATCGTTCGCATGCACGAGCTGGTAGCGGTTGTGCCCACCCCCGAGCACGAACACCGGCGCGCCGTCGGCGACGAACTCGAAGAGCAACGCGATCACGCCGAGCCGGCCGTGCCCGAGCACTGTGCGCGGGCGCACGATCGTGACGTCGAGCCCGCCGAGGATCGCGTCGTGGCACAGCATCTCGGCGCGGAGCTTCGCCCGACCGTAAGCCTCGAGCGGCCGGCACGGCGTGTGCCCGGTCACTGGATTGTGCTCCGGGATCCCGAACACCGCGCTCGACGACGTGTGCACGACCTTGGCAACACGCGCCTCGCGCGCGGCGACCAGCACGTTGGCGGTGCCGCCCACGTTGACCGCGTCGAAGAGGGCGCGATCCTTCGCCAACGGCACCTGCGCGACGTTGTGGAACACGATGTCGACGTCGGCGCACGCGCGGCGCACGGCCTTGCGGTCGCGCACGTCGCCCGGGCAGAACTCCGCCGCCGCGAGGGTCGGGCCCGGCGGGTTCAGGTCGAGGATCCGGACCGCGTCGCCCCGGGCGAGCGCCAGCTCGGCCAGCACCGTCCCGAAATAGCCGCTACCACCGGTGATCAGGATCGAGCGGGCCATCAGAGGCGGTCACCGCGCTCCAGACACCAGCGCACGCTCGCCTGCATGCCCTCGAGCAACGAGACCGTCGGCTCGTACCCGAGCTCCTTGCGCGCCCGGGAGATGTCGCACGCGATCGTGTCCTTCAGCTCCCCGAGCACGTGCAGCGCCTGGACGTACCGACCGCCGGCCTGGGCGATCGCGTCGAGCCGCTCCGCGACCACGCCCGCGATCCGGGGCACGGTGAAGGGGCGCCGGTGCGAGACCGGCAGGCCCTCGGCCGCGAGCGCGTCGCGGACCGTGCGCAGCACGTCGGCGAGCGCGTACGGCTCGGCATCGGCGATCCAGTACGCGTGGCCGGGCGCGGCGTCGACGCGCTCGGCGAGCAGCACGCCCTGCACGAGGTTGCCGGTGTACACCATCGAGCGGCGCTGGGTTCCGGGCCCGATGAGCGGGAACCGCCCGCGCCGCACGGCGGAGAGGAACTGGGTCTGGCGCTCGGGTTGGAACGGCCCGTAGAACCACGGCGGCCGGACGACGACGGTCGCGAGGTCGCCACGGTCGTAGCTCCGCTGCACGAGCTGTTCGGCCTCGAGCTTCGAGCGCCCGTAGGCCATGTACGGCGCGAAGGGGGAGTCCTCGTCGAAGCGGTCGTCGCTCGTGCGGTTCGCGCCGAACGGCGAGTTCGACGACACGTGCACGAAGCGCGTGGCGCCGCTCCGCCGGGAGCGGTCGAGCATGAGTTGCGTGCCGCCCACGTTGACGTCGAAGAGCTCGCGGACCCGGCCGGCCGGGTGGATGACGGCCGCGGCGTGGATCACCGACGCGCCGCCGATGCCGTCGAAGAGCGCGTCGATCGCGGCGGGGTCGCGCACGTCGCCGACCACGGCCTCGATCCGGGGGTCGACCACCTCGAGGAGCGACGCGTCGGCCGCCTCGTGCACCAGGCACCGGATTCGGCGGCGGCTCGACTGCCCCGCCAGCGACCGCACGAGGTTCTGGCCGAGCCAGCCCGCAGCACCCGTGACCACCACGGTTGCGGCCGGCTCGGTCGCCGGCGCCGGACCGTGGCTGTGGGGCTCGTCCCTCTCCGGCTCGCCGTCGCGCACGGAGGTCGAGGCTATCGCCTTCTCCCAACTGCGCCCGGAGCGTCGGGTGGAGCCGCACCGACCGGCGGTCGCAAGATAGGTTTTCGGCTCTGTGCGTGCACTTGTCGTGACTCCGACCTACCAGGAATCGGAAAACATCGTCGAGTTCCTCAATCGCGCGCGTCGTGCCGCTCCCGACGCCGACATCCTGGTCGTCGACGACAACAGCCCCGACGGCACGGCCGATCTCGCCGAAAAGGTCGGAGCCGAGCTCGGGCGCATCGAAGTGTTGCGCCGGCCCCGCAAGATCGGGATCGGCGATGCCGTGCGCGCGGGCTTCGCCGTCGGTCTCGACCGCGGCTACGACATCGTGGTCCAGATCGACGCCGACCTCTCGCACGATCCGGCCGCGCTCCCCGAGCTGCTGGCCGAGATCGAGCGCGGCGCCGATGCCGCGATCGGCTCACGCTACGTTCCGGGCGGCTCGATCCCGCACTGGCCGTGGTACCGGCGCGCGGTCTCGAAGTGGGGGAACCGCTACGCCACCCTCGTGCTCGGCCTCCCCGTGCGCGACGCGACCTCCGGTTATCGCGCGTTCCGTGTCGACACCCTGAAGGCGGCCGACTACGCGAACACCCGCTCGAAGGGCTACGGCTTCCAGATCGAGCTCTGCTACCGCATCTGGCAGTACGGCGGTCGCATCGCGCAAGTGCCCATCGCGTTCACCGACCGCGTGCGCGGTCACTCGAAGATGTCGCTGAGCGTCGGTGCCGAGGAGCTCGGGCTCGTCACGTGGTGGGCCCTCCAGGACCGCGTGCTCAAGGGGCGTTGGCGCCGCTGACGAGACACCGAACCCGCTTCGCCTGGTTGCTGTTGGCGATCGTCGCCGTCGCGCTCGGTGTACGCGTGTCGTACGTCGCGATCGCGAAGGCCGGCCCGTGCCACATCAGGAACCACAGCGGGAAGATCGTCGCCAACCAGCCGACGAAGTGTCTTCAGGGCGACGAGCTGTACTACAACGCCGAGTCGAACTTCATCGCGAACGGGCACGGGTTCAACCAGCCGTACGGGATTCTCTTCGAGCCGAACGCCAAGCACCGGCCGGCCGCGGATCACCCGCCGCTCACGGTCTTGGTGCTGGCGCCGGTGTCATGGCTCTCCGCCCATCCGCCGTTGTCGTGGGCGATCCACGAGCCGTTGCGCGACTACGCGCGCGAAGACCGCTACGCGATGGTGCTCCTCGGCACCGTTCTCGTGGGCCTGGTCGGGTTGCTGGGCCGGCGGGTCGGCGGCGAGACGGTCGGGCTCGTCGCGGCGGGCATCGCCGCGGTCTCGCCGAACCTCTGGGTCAACGACGGCCTCGTGATGTCGGAGACGGTGACCAGCCTCGTGGTCGTCGGCGCGTTGCTGTGCGCGTTCGCGTTCTGGGACCGCCCGAACCTGCGGCGCGCCGCCGCGCTCGGCGCCGTGTGCGGGCTCGCGGCGCTGGCGCGCGTCGAGTTCGTGTTGTTCGTGGTGCTTCTGGCCGTCGTGGTGCCGGCGACGGCGCGAGCGACACGCCTCGACCGGGGCGCCTTCGCGGTCGCCGCCATTTCTTCGGCGGTTCTGGTCATGGCGCCGTGGGTCGGCTTCAATCTCGCGCGCTTCCAAGATCCGACGTTCATCTCGACCAACGACGGCATCACGTTGGCCGGCGCGAACTGCGCGGCCACCTATTCCGGTTCGGGAATCGGCCTGTGGGCGCTGGGACCGTGCACCGGGAATCTCGACCTGCCCGGTGACGAGTCGCAGCAGTCGACCGCTTTTCGCCACCGCGGTCTCGAGTACATCAAGCACCACGAGTCGCGGCTCCCGGCGGTCGTGCTCGCGCGCGTCGGCCGTACGTGGAGCCTCTACCGTCCGGCCGACATGATCGCGTTCAACGCCGGCGAGGATCGCGAGAAATGGGTGACCCGCCTCGGGCTCTACGCGTACTACCCCACGTTGCTCGCCGCGATCGGGGGCGCGTTCGTGTTGTGGCGCCGGCGCGCGCGGGGCGCGCTGTGGGTGCTCCTGACGCCGGCCATGGTCGTGACCGTGGGCGCCGTCATCACCTACGGGCAGACGCGGTTCCGGGCCGCGGCCGAACCGTCGCTCGCGTTGCTGGCGGCTGTGGGCGCCGTCGCCGCGGTCGAGGCGCTGAGAAGGAACCGGCGCCCGGCGACCTCGGATGCCGTCACACCGTGACGGCCTGCACCTGGGGCTCGTCCTCCAGCGACAGGATCCGGGAATCCGCAGCAGTGGGCAGCCGCATGAACGCGACGACCGCGACTGCGTAGATCACGAGGGCCGAGAACTGCACCGCTCGGAAGCCGACCGCCATCGACAGGATCGTCGTGAGGACGGATCCGATCACGGAGAAGAACCCGTTGACGGCCCAGGCCCACGCGACGTACTCCTCGCCGTGCTCGGTGAGCGACACGACGCGATCGAGGCCGAGCGGCATGAACATGCCCAGGCACACTCCGAGCGGAGCCAGCACCACGACCGTGGTCAGGACGCGCACCGCGAGCCCGGTCGACAGCAGCGAACCGTCGAGGATCTGCGGGAGGGCGAACTCGTAGAAGATCGTGAGCGCGGCCACGACCGCGAGCACCACCGGAACGAGCGGGCGGATGCGCGCGGCGAGGCGGCGGCTGGCGAGCGCGCCGATCCCGGTCGCGACGAGAAGGGTCGCGAGGGTGACGGTGAGGGAGTAGGTGGGATAGCCGAGGAACTGGACGAGCCGCTGGATCATGGTGATCTCGAAGAACATGAAGCCGAGGCCGAGCGCCGAGAAGTACACCGCCGACGTTCCCTTGGCGGGCAGGGCTCGCCACTTGCGGCGCACGGCGAGGAACGGCGCGAGCAGGAACACCGCGGCATAGACCACGGCGATCCCGAGCAGCAGCAGCAGGACGCGTTCGCCGACCGCATCTTCGGGGTCGTTCGTGCGGAGCGGATGCGTGATGTTCGCGATCACGTCGCGGAAGCGCGAGAAGTGCCAGAAGTAGGGCGAGTCGTCGGTGACCGGCGTGATCGCCTTCTGCGAGTGCGACACGATCGACGCGACCTGCGAGTTGGTGCCCGAAGCGAGCCGGCTCACGATGCTCGTGCCGAGGTCGTGGCCGGGTGCGGCGATGGGCTCCTGGCCGGGCAGCTTCGCGAGTCCGGCGAGGAACCGGTTGGTCTCGTCCTTCGTGAACGGGGTGCGCTTCACCACGATCGTCGAGAGGTCGCCGGAGCTGGTCAACTGCGCGGCGACGAGCAGGTGGTCGTTGGGGTCCTTGACGCCGATCTCCTGCAGGGCCTTGCGCGCGGTGACCACGTAGCGGCTCGTGCGGTTCGGGGATGCCTGGAAGTTCAGCTCACCGAACTGGACGACCATGATGCCGTTGTCGGTGAGGTGCTGCAGCGTCGTCTTGATCATCTCGGTCGTGTAGAGGTAGCTCTCCGAGAGCACGAACGCGCCCGACGACGCCGCGTTGGTCGCGGCGTAGCTGTCGGGCGCGACGTACCACACGAGGTTGTACTTGGTGTCGTGACGCGCCAGGTACGAACGCCCGTCGCCCAGGTGCAGGTGCACGTCCTTGCGCTCGTTGAGGTGGCCCGTGTAGTCGGCGAAGTGGTTGGTGAGGAGCGACATGGTGACGGGGTTCAGCTCGACCGCTTCGATGTCGGGTGCGTGGTAGGCGAGCGAGGCGAGGATCTCGTTGCCTCCGGCCGAACCGATGATGAGCTCGTGCGGAGGCGGCGTG
>CAZLEC010000012.1:0-21109 GCA_964558245.1 uncultured Burkholderiales bacterium
GTCGTCAACAAGATGACGGCGCAGACGGCCGCGCTCTACGGCCTCGGCGACCGCGGCGTGCTCGCGCCCGGCATGCTCGGCGACGTCAACGTGATCGACTTCGACGGGTTGCAACTCCCGCTGCCGGAGCTGGTGCACGATCTTCCTGCCGACGCCCGCCGGTTCGTGCAGGGCTCGCGGGGCTATGTCGCGACGATCAAGCGGGGCACCGTGATCCTGCGCGACGGCGAAGATCAAGGTGCGCGCTGCGGCGAGCTCCTGCGGGGCGCGCGCGTCGCAACCCGCTAACGCGGCTGCCAGACCCTCAGCGCGCGTTGGCGACGGCCACCACTGGTGACGTGAGCGCGGAACCGCCGGTGGAACCGGAGAACCGGGCATCGCCGAAGTTGAAGACGCCGCCGTCGGACGCGACGAATCGGTAGCCACGCGCGTCGTCGGTCGCGGCGATGCCGACGATCGGTCGATTGAGATGGATCGCCCCGGTCGAGCCGTAGAACGGCGCGTCGAACGAGAACACCCCGCCGTCGGATGCGACCAGCCAGTACCCGCCGCTCGCGGCGTCGGCCGCGATCCCGACGATCGGCTGGTTCAGGTGGATCGCCCCCGTGGATCCGTAGAACGGGGCGTCGAACGCGAAGATGCCGCCGTCGGAGGCGACGAGCCAGTAGCCACCCGTCTTGGGGTCGGTCGTGATCCCCACGATGGGTTGGTTGAGGTGCATGCCGCCCGTGGAGCCGAGGAAGCGCGCCTTGCCGAACGCGAAGATGCCGCCGTCACGCGCGACGAGCCAGTAGCCGTCGCCGCTCTTGGTCGCGGCGATGCCGACGATGGGCTGGTTGAGCGGATGGCTCGCAGCGTCACCGTACGACGGCGCGTTGAAGTTGAAGACCTGGCCGTCGGCGGTTGCGAGCCAGTAGCCGCCGGTCGCGTGGTCGACGGCCATCCCGACGATGGGTGCGCGCAACGCGGCCGGGCTCGGCTCGCCGTAGCCGCGAGCGCTCCCGAAGTCGAACACGCGACCGTCGGCCGCGGCGGTGCGGTAGGCGCCGGTGTCGGCGCCCGGGTACGAGAACGACGTCGGGGTGCCGGTGCCGATCGGGTTCTTGCCGACGACGCTGACCGTGCCCGCGCCCTTGGGCACCACCACGACCGCGGTCTTCGGTCCGGCGGAGACGACCTGCGCGGTCTTCGTCCCGAACTTGATGGTCGCCCGTTCGAGTCCGGCGCCGTGCAGTGTCACGTGCGTGCCGGCGAAGCCGTGGTTCGGTGTCATCGACGTGATTCGCGGGCACGTCAGCCCGGGAGCGATCGGCACGCCGAGTCCGGTCGCGAGGTCGAAGCCCGTCGCGGTCTTGAACGCTCCGGCGTGATTGCGTGTGAAGTCGATGTTGCCCGGGGTCTCGATCGTGATGTGCGGCCAGTTGATGCCGGTGGTGACGTCGGTGAGCGCCGAGCCGTAGACCTGCGTGGCGGCGAGGGCGTAGAGCTTCGGCGCGAGGTTGCCGAGCCGGCCACCCTGGCAGCTCTGCGCGAGGTCGGCGGCGAGTCCGGCCATCAGTGGCGTGGAAATGCTCGTACCGCCCCGCTGGACCCACGTGCCGTAGTCGGAGTCGTAGAACGTCTCGCCGACGCCCGCGTTCGCGGAGATGTCGGGCACTTCACGACACGTGGAGCAGGTCGCGTTCGCCGCGAGCGGCTGCCAGCTCGGACGCTTGAATTGGGTCGAGAGGCCGCCGCCCGCGGCGTGACTGCCGGCTGCCGCGCACGAGTCGCCGGTCGTCCCTTCGCACTCGTTCCACACGGGTTCCTCGCCCGGCTGCACCAGCGAGGTGCCGCCCACCGCGGTCACGAACGGATCGTCGGCGGGATTGTCGACTTGCAGCGTCTCGCTCGGAGGGTTGGTCGTGCCGTCGTAGCAGTCTTCCGATCCGGTGTCTCCGGTGGCCGCGAACACACTCTGACCTTGCGCGGCGGCCTGCTCGAACAACGGGTGCAGCGCGTCGATCAGCGACTGGTTCTGAATGCGCTCCGCTCCGACGAGCGGTTCGCACAGTCCCCAGCCGGTCGATATCACCTGCGCGCGATTGTCGTTGACGATCCGGCTGTACGCGTCGTATTCGCCGCCCGCGTCGTTGGGTGCTTCGTACGAGAGGATCGTCGCGCCGGGCGCCTGGGTCGCGGTCTCTTGCGCGTCGATCTCGGCCTCGAGGGTGCCGGTCGTGTCGGGGAACGCGCCACCGTCGATGCTCATGACCTTCACGGTGTTGTGGAGACCGAAGCAGCGGAGATACGCGTCGGTGTCGGTGGGGCGGCTCGGGCCGAGCTCGAGGAGAGCGATCGTCTTCTTCCTGCCGGTCAGGCCCGCGTCGTACAGGTCGTCGAACTGGTAGAAGTTGGCGACCTGGCGAGGTGTCCAGTACGCGCCTCTCGCGAAGTCGGCGGACGCCGCGCACGTCGACGATGCCGCACGGGGTTCGGCGGCCGCGCTCGCGCCTGCGTGCGGGAACGGTCGAAGGTTGCCGGCGAGCGCGGGCGTGAGGCGGATCGTGTCGTCGAGACCGACGATCGTCGTGATGCCGGCCGCGACCGCTCGCGGAACCAGCGGCGCGCTCGACGCCGCGTAACCGGTATCACCCGCCGCGAGCCGGTAGCCCGCGAACGAGACGCCGAACGCGCCGGCGACCTCGCCAACGGTTCCGGTGGCGCGCACGGTCATTCCATCCACGGTGGTGTCATGGAGGCCGGTGCGTTCGAGCCACGAGGTGACGCCCTGCACCTCGGCCGCGCTCGGCCCGAACTCACGGTTGAACTCCCCGGTCGGGAGCCACGCCCCGTAGCGCGCCGACGATGGGTCGTAGAGGTCGTGGAGCAGCGCGTCGAGCTGCTCCGTGTGCGACGGCCGCAGCACGACCGCGATCGTGAGCGGGCGATTCGCGGTCAGGACGCCGAGGCGCGTCGCGCCCCGGGGAATCTGAGGTGCCGCCGCCGCGAGCCGGACGCTCGCGGTCGTGGTGGAGGTGGTGGACGCGACCGCGCGCGCGGGCGTGGTCGCGAGGCCGAGCCCGGCCACGACCGCCAGCGCGAGGGGCCGGTTCACTCGAAGCTCGGCCGCGACGCGAAGGACATCACGCCAGCCTCGCACAGCACCGCGGCGAAAGATGTTCAGGCATCGAGGCGACCCCTCGGTACGAGCGTCCGCTCGTACACTCCACGACGTGACGACCACCATGCGGGCCACGCCGGGGGGACCGGGCAGTGGCAGCCGGGGTCGGAGAGGCTACCTCGTTGCCGCCGCGATCCTCGTGCTCGTCGCGATCGTCGCCGTCATCGTCGGCAGCCAGACCAGCGCGAGCAAGGTGTCCGGCAAGGTCAACACCTCGAATCTGAAGGTCGGCCGGGTCGCGCCCGCGCTCGACGCGAAGGGCTGGATCAACTCCCCGCCGCTCACCGGGTCCGACCTGGGGGGCAAGGTCGTGCTGTACGACTTCTGGACCTATTCGTGCATCAATTGCCAGCGCACGTTCCCGTACATCCGCGCCTGGTTCGATCGCTACACCGCCAACGGTCTGGTCATCGTGGGTATCCATTCGCCCGAGTTCGACTTCGAGAAGGTGCACAAGAATGTCGAGGCCGCGGTGAAGCGCGACGACGTGACGTGGCCCGTCGCGCTCGACGACGACATGACGATCTGGAACGAGTTCAAGAACCAGTACTGGCCGGCTGACTACATCGCCGACCGCAACGGGCACATCCGGTACACACATTTCGGCGAAGGCGACTATGCCAACACCGAGAACGTGATCCGCAAGCTGCTCGGCGTCGCCGCGAACGCACCCCGCTCCCAACCCGCGTTGGCGCGCGGCGACGCGATGTCGCCGATGAACACCAACCCGGAGACCTACCTCGGTCTGCAGTATCAGAACCCGACCCAGCCCCTGATCGAGATCCAACCCGGCACCCACGACTATCCGGTACCCGCGGCCGGTTCCGTCGCGGCGCCGCAGGTCGGTCCGGGCGGTCAGCTCTCACTCCCGAACGGTGTGCTCGAAGGCGCGCTGGCCGGGAAGTGGACGGCCGACAACGAGGCGGTCACGTCGGCGGCGCCGGCCGCGACCATCCTGCTCGGTGTGCACGCCAAGGAAGTGAACCTCGTGATGTCGACCGCGACGGGCAGGCCCATCGACGCGATCGTGCTGCTCGACGGGCAGCCGGTTCCCGCGGCCGACCGCGGTTCGAGCCTGCACGTCGACGGCAACGGCCGGACGGTCGTGACGGTGCAGGCGCCCGACATGTACCGGCTCCTGCTCAACACGACCGTCGCCGATCACGTGATCAGCATCACGGCTTCGGCTCCCGGTCTCGCGGCGTACGACTTCACGTTCGGTTAGGCCGCGGGTGTTCACACAGATCGTGGCGCTGTTCGGCGCGGGTGTCGCGTCGTTCCTCGCGCCGTGCATCATCCCGCTCGTTCCCGCGTACCTCGGGATCATCGTCGGCGAGGTCGGCGACGCGCACGATCCCGCGCGCGCGGTGCCGGCCACGCTCATCTTCATCGCCGGCTTCACCACCGTGTTCGCCGGTCTGGGTGCGATCGCCGGCGCGCTGGGCTCGTCGCTCACGACCTTCCAGAGCGGCGTGCGGACCGTCGGCGGGGTCGTGATCATCGTGATGGGGCTCGCGTTGCTCGGGGTCGCGCGCGGCCCGCTGTCACGCGAGCGCCGGTTGATCCCGACGTTGCCCAAGGTCACGGGGATTGCCCGGCCCTACGTGGTCGGTGTCGCGTTCGGCGCCGGCTGGAGCCCGTGTGTCGGGCCCCTGTTGGCCGCGGCGTTGACGATCGCGGCGCGAAGCGGAGAGGTCGGGCGCGGCACGATCCTCCTGTGCGCGTACGCGATGGGCATCGGCGTGCCGTTCCTCGTGACCGCGCTCGGCTTGGCGTCGTCGCCGCGTCTCGCGGAGCGACTGCGCCGGATCGGCCCCGGCCTCGAGCGCGTCTCCGGCGCGTTGCTCGTGGTGCTCGGCGTGCTCCTCGCGACCGACACGTACGTGCACCTCACGTCGTACCTCGCGAGGTTCGTCCCCGCCGTACACGGGCTCTAACCATGCGGCTGCGACCTCCGGCCCTCGATCGCCCGTGCCCCTCGGCCGGACCGACCGGGCCTCCGGATCTGCGCCTGTTATCCCGCCTGGCGGGGTGACACTGCGTCGAGGAGCTCGGGGAGGCGCCACCACACGTCGCGCCAGGCGATGTTGCGGCCGGTGACCCAGATCGTCGTGCCGTACGCGTTCGCGACCACGACGGCGATGATCGTCGCGATCGCGAGCGGCTGCGTCGTGAGCAGGAGGAACGTGAGCGCGGCGACCGGCGCCAACAGCATGCCTTGCACGGCGAGCGCGCCGAACCCGGCGAGCAGCGTCGCGCAGCCCTGCCCGGGGTTGAAGGCCAGCGGGTTGCGGCGGTCGGGCATCGCGTACGGGACGCGCACCGACATCACGTCGCCGACGCCGAGGAGCACACCGAAGATCGCCGGCGCCAGGCCGAGGGTGAGCGGCAGGTATGCCCAGCCGTGCGTGAACGCCGCGCAGATGACCGCAGAGACGGTCGCGAGGGGCACCATCACGAGCATGCTCGCCAAGTTCTTGCCGACCAGGTCGGCGCGCGGATCGTTCCCGGCCGCGACGCTGCTCCACAGCGCGGCGCCGTCGAGACCGAACTGGTTCAGCGTGAGCCCGGCGGCCGGCAGGACCGCGACCAGGCCGAGCAGCGTCGTCGACTGCGGGCGGGTCGGGCCCTCGCTCAGCGACGCGAACAGCGCGACTGCCGGCACGATGAGCGCGCCGATGAGCGGAGCGCGCCGACGGGGATCGCGGGCGAAGTAGCGCAAGTCCTTGGCCGCGACCGCGCCGACACGGTTGCGGGGAAGGAACGGCAAGACGCGCGGGATGAGCCCGGCCGGCGCCCCGGCGCGTGAGGGGCGCGGGGCCGACGCCGGTGCGTCGGAGCTCGTGAGCGCGCGCTCGAGCGCGTGGGACCACACCCACAGCAGCGCGGCGATCAGACCGCCGACCGCCGCGAGCAGGCCGACGGCCGCCAGATCGTGACCGGCGGCCGCGTCCGACACCGCGGTGCCGCCCCACGCGAACGGCGTGAGGCGTACCCGATGCGCGATCTGCACGAACACCTGATGGAAGTCGTGGCCGTGTGATCCGCGCGCCGCGAACATCTCCAGCAGCGGCGGGGTGAGACCGAGCAGCGTGACGGCGAGGATGGTGAAGTCGCGGCCGCGGCGTGACCGCAGCATCGGCACGAGCAGCGAGACCATCGTGCGGGACGCGACCACGCACAACAGCAGCGTCATCAGCACCGCGAGCACGATCAACGCCGCGGAAGGCGCGTCGTGCGCCAGTCCGATCAATGCGCCGCTCAGTGCAACCAGCGTCGCGACCGGCGCGACGCCGATCAGTGACGCCGCGAGCACACCCGTCACGAGTTGGCGCCGGGTGAGCGGGAGCGTTGCGAGTCGTTGCGGGTCGAGCGTCTCGTCGTTGCCGAATCCGAGTATCGGGAGCACGGTCCAGCCGAGTGTCGCGATCGCGAACACCACAATCGCGAGGTCGGGCGCGGTGGAGTCGCCGCGGGCGCCGGCCAACACCGTGAACGCAATCAAGCCGACTGCGCCCGCGCCGAACGCGCCGATGCCGAACAGCACGGCGCCCTGGCCGATGCGCAGCCCGTTGCGCAGGAGCCGGAGCTTCAGTCGGACGAATGTTGCAACCACGACAGTCCTTGTCGCTCAGCCGGCTCGCCCACGAGCGCCACGAACGCGTCTTCCAAGGATCCGCCCGCGCGCAGCACGTCGAGGGGACCTGCCCACGCGATGCGGCCGCTGACCATGACCGCGACGTGATCGCACATGCGCTCGACGAGCTCCATGACGTGACTCGAGAACACGATCGTGCCGCCGCCGCCCGTGAAGTGCTCGAGCACCGAACGGATCGCCCGGGCCGACACCGGATCGATCGCCTCGAACGGCTCGTCGAGGAACAACAGTCGGGGGCCGTGCAACATCGCGGCGGCGAGCACGAGCTTCTTGCGCATGCCGTGGCTGTAGTCGATCACGAGCGTGTCGGCGGCTTCGGTCAGACCGAGGAGGTCGAGGAGCTCGCCCGAGCGTCCGGCGATCACGTCGGTCGGCATGTTGCGCAGCAGACCGTGGAACTCGAGCAGCTCGCGTCCCCGGAGCCGCTCGAACAACGCGAGATCCTCGGGGAGCACCCCGATCCGCGCCTTCGCCGCGATGGGGTCGCGCCACACGTCGATGCCGTCGACCCAAACCTGGCCGCGGTCGGGCCGCAGGAGGCCGGTCGCCATGCGCAACGTGGTCGTCTTGCCCGCGCCGTTGGGGCCGACGATCCCGAAGAACGAACCGCGCGGAACGTCGAGGTTGATCTCGGCGACCGCGATCTTCGGACCGAACGCCTTGGCCAAGCCCCTGACCGCGAGCGCCGGCCACGCTTCAGCCGCGCCCGTGGTCGTCACCCCCGCCAGGGTAGGGGACGTCGGACCGGTCCCGATCCTCAGGTCAGGGGTTCGGACTCGACGTCGAAGTACTCCTGGTAGTTGCGAGTGAGCGCCCGCCACTCCTGTCCGTCGAGCCCGGTGTCGGCGAAGGTGTAGTGGTGGCCGCCGTGCTTCTCGGTCGTGTTGTCGGCCAGGAACGCGCGCATCCGACGTTCGGCGTCGGCGCCCAGCTCGAGTCCGAGGTGCTCGTAGATCTCGTGAATCGTCGCGAACGGGTCGGCCATGAAGGCCCGGAACTGCACGTCGACGACGCGACCGGGCGGCACGGTGCCGTCGGTGCGTGCCGCGACCGAGCGGTCAAGCCCGTCGACGAGGTAGCCCGCGAACTCGGACGCGATGTCGGGGATGGAGATGTCGTCGCTGCCGAGACGGCGCAGCACGCTCATGAGCGAGCTCAGCGACGCGATGATCCGCAGCGGGTCACGGTGTGTCTGCACGAGCAGCGCGTCGGGGTACTCGGCCAGCAGCGCGCCGAGACACCAGAGATGACCGGGTGACTTGAGCACCCATCGCGGCGCGGGATGACGTGACTGCAGGTGCTGGAGGTAGAGGCGGTGCCAACGGTACGCGGGCGCCATGTCGGCTTCGTCGAGGAGCCAGTGCGCGTACGACGGCACGCGGTACTGCGTCGGGAAGATCATGCTGCGGAAGTCGGCGCCGGTCATCCGCACGCACTCCTGCGGCAGCCGCGCGCCCATCGGATGCATGGCCTGGAAGCCCGGGATCACGAGCTCGACACCGTCGAGCAGCTCCTGTGACGCCGCGATGCGCGGGTCGGTCTCGTAGGTCGCGGTTTCCGGGGGCGGCAGCGGACGGTCGACCTCCCAGGTGAGCGGCACCCGGTTCGCGGGATCTTGCGCCAGGAGGTCGTGGAGGATCGTCGTGCCGGTCCGCGCCTGGCCGACGATGACGATTGGCGGCACGACGTCGGCGTCGGCGACCTCGGGGTGTGACTTTCGCCAGTCGACGAGACCCAACCGCGTCGAGAGGTACTCGACGATCTCACCGGACGCGATCTGCTCGCCGAGCTCGTGCAAGTGCGCTTCACCGCGGAGCGATTCGGCGTAGTGCTCGAGCCCGGCCTGCCACGTCGGTTCCCCGAAGTCGTCGAGACCGGTGCCCTCGACCGCGGCCGCGACGAGACGCTCGGTGTCGAGCACGTTGTCGGTCATGGCGCCTCCCCGGGGCCCGACGCGGAGCGGAAGCCGCATCGTGATGCGTTCTCGGATGCTGCGATGGAGGGCCGGAGCTCGTAGCCGCAACAAACTGGCGTGCGGAAGCTAGCGTGCGATCGATGCGCGTCGTGCCGATCATCGCCGCGTTGACCCTCGGCTTCGGTCTGGCCGCATGCGGAGGCGGCGGCCCGGGTGACCTGACCCTCGCCTCGACGCCCACGACCGCGCCCGTCCCGACCACTTCCACCACGACCACTCCCGGCGCCTCGACGGGCTCGGCCGGCGGGCCGCCTCCATCGGTGTCGCTGATCGCGCGCGCACGCGGCCGCCAGCTCGCCGTCTACGACACGCCCGGTTCGGCGCACCCGGTTCGTGAGCTCGACAATCCGTGGCCCGCGGCCAACGACGATCCGAGCGTGCGCGTCGCGCAGGTCTTGCTCGTCGCCGGGCAGCAGCCCGCCGGCTGGGTGAAGGTGCTCCTCCCGATCACTCCGAACGGCACCGACGGCTACGTCCGCGCCGCCGACGTCTCGGTGAGCAAGGTCGGGTACGCAATCCAGGTCGCGCTGACCACCCGGCGGATGACGGTGTTCAATCTCGGCAAGGTGTTGTGGCAGGGACGCGTCTCGGTGGGCGCCGTCGCGACTCCCACGTTGGAGGGTCAGTACTCGGTGCGGGCGATCATCAAGGCGCCCGCCGCGCAAGCGTCGTACGGTCCGTACGACTTGGGTCTGTCGAGCCGCACGAAAGAGATCACGGGATTCTCCGGCGCCGACAACGAGATCGCGATCCACGGCACCAGAGATCCGGCTGCGCTCGGCGGCGCCGTGACCCGGGGCAGCATTCAGATGCCCAACGCCGAGATCAAGAAGCTCGCCACGCAGCTGCCCCTCGGCACGCCGGTGTACGTCACGCACTGACCCGATTGGCACGAGACGTGCTCACCCGGAGCGATCCGGCCTTCTGCACTACTATCAATGGTATGCGGCGTGAGATCGTGTGCGAAGGATGTGGTGAGGTCGTCACGGTCTCGGTCGGCAACAACAGCGTGAGCTTCGTGCGAGAGCCGGATTCGGCTCGTGCACCGGGCCGGGTCACGATCTGCGTACGCAGTGCCCGCGTCCACCAGTGCGCCGACGGTGCTTTCTTCCCGTCGAGTGTCACCGCGGTCGCCAAGCCTGCCTGATCACAACGCTCCGAGCAGTGGCTCGACGCGCGGCCGGTAACGTGCCGCGCTATCGACGAACGCGAGGAGCTCACAGCGATGACCGATGACGTGATCTTGATCGACGAGCCGTTGCCGTTGGTTCGGCGCATCACGATGAACCGGCCCGAGAAGCGCAACAGTCTCATCCATACGCTGCGCGGCGCGATTCTCGACACGCTGCGGGCGCACGATCAGGATCCCGACGTGTCGGTCACGATCATCCGCGGCGCCGGCCCGTCGTTCTCGGCGGGATACGACCTCGGCGGCGGCAACGAAGGTCTCGACATGCCGTACTACACGCCCGGCGGTGAAGGCGCGTGGCCGCGTCACGTCACCGAAGGCTGGATGAGCATCTGGGATCTGGCCAAGCCGGTGATCGCGCAGGTGCACGGCTACTGCCTCGCCGGCGCCAGCGAGCTCGCCACCGGTTGTGACCTCGTGTACATGGCCGAGGACGCGCAGATGGGCTATCCGGCGGTGCGCTTCGGCGTGCCCGACATGCACTTCCACCCGTGGTTCCTCGGGATGCGCAAGGCGATGGAGATGATGCTCACCGGCGACTCGATCACCGGCGTGCAGGCGGTGGAGCTCGGTTGGGCCAACGACGCGTTCCCCGCCGACGAGCTCGACGAGCGTGTGCTCGAAGTCGCGGGCCGCATCGCGATGGTGCCCGCCGAGTTGTTGCAGCTCAACAAGCGCGTCGTGCACCGCCAGATGGACGTCATGGGTCTGCGGGCCGGCATCCGTGCCGGCACCGAGCTCTGCGCGCTGGGGACGCACACCGACACCATGCGCAAGTTCATCGGCGCCGCGCGTGAGCGCGGGCTCACGAACGCGTTGCAGGAGCGCGACGCGCCGTTCGGCGACTACCGCACCGCCGAGACCGGCACGGCCTGAGGAGTCACGCCCGTCACGGTGGGCAGCGAGACGTGCACCGTGTTGAAGCTGATCGAACCGCCCAGGCGCGGCGTCGCGTACGCAACGGTCGTGGCCACGATCTGGAGCGTCAGGTGCGCGCCGGGCTTCGCGGTGAACGCGACTATCTCCAGCGGCACGGTCGTGGAGTGCGCGAGCCCGTCGAGGGTCACGGCGATCGGCGTGATCTGGTTGCCGAGCACGGTGCCGGTCGCGTCGTCGACGAGTTGCGCGAACACGCGGGTCGGGCGCGGGCCCGCGGGCGCAGTTCCCTCGTAGCGGAGCGTCAGCGTCGGCGCGCCCACGATGTGGGCCGCGGCCTTCAGCGGGATCGGCACGTTCAGCGCGTGTGACGCTTTGGCAGGTGTGATCGGGAGCGCGATGCCGCCGAGGATGCCGGCGTTGTCGGTTGTCGTCGCGGGGCCGGAGCCGCCGCCGTCGACCAGCGTGAGCGAGCCGTTGCCGTCGGCTTCGATCGGCGTCGAGGCCGGTAAGGGGTATCCGGGCGCGGTGAACTCGGTGCCGTTCTGGTCGACGTACTCCAACGGCACGACGGGCAACGCCTTGGTGTCGTTCTTCACGTAGCGGTCGAGCCAGGCGAGCGCGTCCTGGCCCGGGAGGTTCTGGTTCCCGGGGTTGGTGAGGCAGACGCCGTGGCCGCTGCACATCCAGAGCATGGCAGTGGGCACGCCGTCGGCCCGCAGTGTCCTGTAGTTCGTCGCGGCTTCGTCGAGGGAGAAGAGCGTGTCGATCGTGCCCTGCTCGAAGAGCGTGGGCGCGGTGATCTTGCTCACGAGATCGCCGGGCCCGCGGCTGAGGAACCACTTCGCGTCGGCCGCGCTCGTGGTGCCGGTCGCGACGCTGTCGTTGTAGGCGTTCGTGATGTGCGGGTCGACGGAGTGGCCCTTCGTGAGCCCGAAGAGCACGCCGCCCCATCCGGTCTTGGGCGTCTGCGCCTTGAACAGGCTCGTGCCGAGTGAGTGCCACGCGATCTGCGGGACGATCGCATCGATCCGGCAGTCGATCGCGGCGGTCACGAGTTGGATGCCGCCGCCGTACGACGCGCCCACCATGCCCACGCGCGGATCGCCCGGGGCGTCGAGCTGCACGCCCGGTTGTTGGGAGACCCACGAGATCAGCTGCTCGACGTCGCGGCCTTCGAAGTCGGGGCTGTCGCTCTCGACGGTTCCGCCCGACTGACCGAAGCCCCGCGGGTCCCAGGTGAGCACGTTGTAGCCGGCTTGATGCAGCGCGCTGATGCTGAGGTCACCGAACAGCCCGAAGTTCGTGCTGGTCGTGTTCGTGTCGCCCGGCAAGCTCCATCCCGGCCCCTTCAGCACGGTCGGGGCCTTGCTCGTCGTGCTCAGCGGGAACCAGTGGGCGCGGATCAAGGTGTCGTCGAACGACGTGACGTCGTAGTCGGAGGTCGAACCGGGAACCGGGGTCGCGGTGACGGGCGCCGTCTGCTTCTGGGTGCACGCGGGGCGCGTGTGCGGGCCGCCGGCGACCGTCGTTGAGGTGGCCGATGCGGTCGTGGTCGACGACGGTGCCGGGCTCGCGGTCTTCGACGAGCTCGAGCAACCCGCGCCGACGATGCACGCCGCGGCGAGCAGCGCAACGATGGACTTGAACGACACGAGTTCCCCCTGGAGTTGAATCGCGGGGGAGCGTAATGGTCTCCGCCCGCGGCGCCCGGCCACCCCCGTCTCCGAAGAATTCCGTGCGCGGCCCTGCATTCGGTGGCCGCTTGTGACTTGATGATGTGGTGCGCGACGACCGGACACGAACGGTCGAGGGTCGCTCCGACGTCCGCCGGTACGATCATCGATCAATGCCTCCTCGCCCGGCCGTCGCTGCTCCGTACCTCGCCCCGGGCGACGAGGCTCCCGCGTGACCCTCCTCGACCTGGTCCGAGGGTCGGACCTCACCTTCGACGAGCACATCGTGAGCGCGATCCCGGGCGCGGACCCCGAGACCGGCACCTCGCAGGAGCGGTACCGACTCTGGCGCGAGACGCAGAACGGCAAGCGGCCCACGGAATATCTGCTGCCGCGCATCGTCCGCGACGTCGAGTGCCAGTGGCCGCCGTTCATGGGGCGCTCGTCACCGAGTGTGTCGGCCGACGCGTTGCGCGCCAAGCTCGCGGAGCTCGGCCCGTGGTACGTGCCGTTCTCGCTCGGCGATCCCGCGGTGAACACGATGGAGTTCACCGACAACTTCGGCGCGGCCATCTTCGCCGACGACAACGCCCGGCGCATGCAGTTCCGCACCGAGCTGATCGGCGGGACCCTCGGCCGCCTGTTCGCCGACGAGCTTGGTGACATGAGCGTGCTCGACATCGGGTGCAACAGCGGTTGGTTCAGCTTCGATCTCGCAGATCGCGGCGCGCGCGTCGTCGACGGTGTCGACCTCCGACCGCAGAACATCGAGCAGGCAGAGTTCCTGCGCGAGTACCTCGGCCTCGGGAACACACACTTCGAGGTCGCCGACGCGACGTCGTTCGAGGAGGCGCGGCGTTGGGACGTCGTGTTGAACCTCGGCGTGCTCTACCACGTGACCGATCCGCTCCGGCTCCTGCAGCGCACCTACGAGTTGTGCGACCGGTTCGCGATCGTCGACACGATCTGTCACGAGGAGCCGTTCTCCGGATTCGTTCTCTTCGACACGAAGGATGCGTCGCATCCGCACGAGGGTCGCGAGTCGTGGGAATTCCATCCCACCTACCGCGGCGCGATCGACGGACTCCGCTACGCGGGCTTTCGCGAGGTGGTCGAGATCGTCGCGAGCGAGGAAACTGCGACCGGCCTCTATCGCGGTGGCGGCCGCCGCTGCTTCCTCGCCGTGAAGTGAGCTACCGGTCGAGGGTCTCTCGGTAGAGGCGGTTCACGAAGTGCTCCGCGCCCGGCTCGGCTTCCCGCAGGTGCAACATCGGGTCGGGTGACGGGCGGGCTTGGCGGTCGACGATCCAGCGAATGATCGGCCGGAACGCGTCGTCGATCTCGGTTTCGGTGATCGCGCTGCGGTTGCCGGCTCCTCCGCCGAGTCTCGGTACGGGCGCGAGTGTCGGGAGCACGGCCAGGCGCCGCTCGAGCTGGCGGCGCGCGAGCCCGCAGTCGGCCGGATTCCCGATCGGCAGCACGCGCACCTTCACGTGGTGCGCGCTCGGCCGCGAGTCGAGCTGCTCCACGTAGCGACGGGTCTCGGCCAGCTCACCGGCTTCGAGCGCGGTCGCGACGAACAGGGCGTCGAGCCAGTCGAGCAACACGCCCGCGATGCCCACGCCCATGCCGGCGCGCGACGGAGCGTCGACGATCAAGAAGCGGAATCGCTCTTGGAGGGTGGGGAACAGGAGCTCGACGCTCTCACGATCCGACACCGACACGACGCACACGCGAGAGCGCGCGAACGTCGCGATCTCGAGATGGTGCGGGCCGCGGTCGAGTTGCATCCGAGACGGGTTGCCCCACTCGGCGATCAGCTGGGGAAGGTGACGGTCGACGTCGCGGTCGGTCGGGTCGGCGCCGATGAGGCAGACCGGGGTCTCCGCCGCGACCGCGAGACGTGCCGCGATCTCGACCGCGATCCCTCGCTTCGCGGTAGTGAGGCGTGGGTTCGTGATCCCTACGCCGAGTCCGAGCCGTGTGGACTGTGAGGTCATGTCGTTCCGCCGGCCGTCGTGTCGAGCGACGTCCCCCGAACCTTCGACCCCGGAGCCGAGCCGGTTGCGACCCGATCGCCCTCCCGTGACCAATGTCACACGTGGCCCGTAGGGTTCGACTCCCGCTTCTCCCCGGACGTCCCCTTCCTCTGCAGGTGACGCCGCGGCCGAAGAGCTGTCGGCCGAGCTCGCGACGACGCTGTAGACGCGCTACGGGGTGACGAAGCGGTTGCGGATGGTGCCGATGCCTTCGATCCAGCTCTCCACGACTTCGCCGGGCTGCAGGAAGCGCGGGGGCTTCGCGCCCATGCCGACGCCGGCCGGCGTGCCGGTGAAGATCACGTCGCCGGGCAACAACGGCAGCACCGCCGACAACTCCGCGACGAGCCGGGGCACGCTGAAGATCAGGTCGCTCGTACGCGCGTCTTGCATCGTCACGCCGTCGATCGAACAGCCGAGCGCGAGATCGTCGGGATCTGCGAGCTCGTCGACCGTCACCATCCACGGTCCCATCGGACCGAACCCGCGAAACGACTTGCCGAGCGAGAACTGGTTGCCGGCCGCGAACTGCACGGTGCGTTCCGACACGTCCTGGCCGACGGTCACGCCCGCGATGTGCGACCAGCCGTTCGTCTCGTCGACCCGGTCGGCGAGGGTGCCGATCACCGCGACGAGCTCGACCTCCCAGTCGACCGTCGCGCCGGCGAGCTCGACGTCGTCGAAGGGGCCCGCGAGCGACGCGGGGAACTTCGTGAACGTCGCCGGCACGCTCGGAACGGCCATGCCCGACTCGTCGGCATGCGATTGGTAGTTGAGCCCGATGGCGAACACCTGGCGCGGCGCCGGCACCGGGCAGCCGAGCTTCGCCAGGTCGACGGTTTCGCCGCCCGACGCGTCGAGCGCTGCCGCGAACGTCCGGAACGACGTCCACTCTTCGAAGAGTGTTTGCACGTCGGGACCGAACCGGCCGTCGGACGCGATCGCCACATCGGTGCCGCGCGCGCCGGTGGGGGACGTGTCCGTCAGCACCGTCGCGCGGCCGCCAAGGTTCGCCAGTTTCATGCGTGCACTCCGAGTCAGTGGACCGGCGGACAGCGTACGGTCGCACCGCAATCCAGGCTCAGCCGGGCCCGACCCGCGCGAGGCCGGAGGCGGCGCCGCCGTGCCGGATGCGAGGCCAACCACGGCGGCGCAGCCCACGAGTCGGTACCCACGATTCGCTGGTGCATATCACCCAAAGTTCACTATTCCGGCCGGCGACCGTTTCCTTCCCGGCCGGTCGAACGACTACCCAAGTGCAACTCCCGGCGCGGAGGAGTCGGCGCGGAATCGCAGCCCGTCGACCGGAGGGTGGGACGGTTCGCCGATGACACTCGTGGAGCACATTGGCTGCGCGTGTTCGCAGTGCGGCGCGCGGCTGGAGGTCCCGAAGGGGAAGACGGCGACGGTGACCCTCGTCGGCAGCAGCGGGAAGCCGAACGCACGCGTCGTCGTGGTCGACGGCAAGGAGATACACCGGTGCGAGCCGCGCCTGCGTGGTTGACGCTGCGTATCCCGCGCGGTCGCAACGCGACGGTTTCGGCGCGGTCGATACCGGGTAGCCCTCGGCTCACTACGAGCGAGAGGACGCGGCAGGTGCGGGGGGTTCGAGCGGTCACGATCGGGGTCGCGGCGCTGTCGATGGTCGCGTTGGTCGGCGGTTGCGGTGGCGGGAGCTCGAAGACGACCCTCGCCGCGCAGGATCAGCTCGTGCAGCTCTCGAACCAGTTGGCGCAGATCCATTCGCAGTACGCAGCCGCGCAACGGCGGTTGACGCAAGCTCGCCGAGCCGTCGCGCGCGTCCGCAACACGGGCGTCGTCGAGACGCGCAGTGCGGCGGGCGTAGCCGCCACCAGTGTCACGACACCGAAGCGGGCGCGCCGCTCGTTTGTGCTCACGATCGACACCTTGTGCTCGCCCGTTCGCTTCCGCGCCGCGAAAGGCCCGGAGCGCCGCGCCCTGCAACTGCTCGAACGGAGGCGGCGGCAGGCGCTCTACGAGCTCAACCTGTCGTGCCCGGCCGAAGGAGCCTGATCGCGCCCGCTAGGCGCGCCACAGGTCAGCGCCGAATAGGCGCGAGCTACCACCACGTGTCGTCGGGCCTATTACCCGCGGGGTGCACCCGCCTAAACATCGTGATTTCGCCACAACGACGTACAGATCTGCGAGAAACGCGTCGAGGCATCTGTGACACGCCCGCACGCAGGAAGCCGAGTGGCGAGTCGAGGCCTTCCCGGTTGCCGCCGGGTTTCGCTGTCACCCACCCCGAGAGCGGGAGGTTCCCGTGTCGCAAGTGCGAGTGTTCGTCAGCTTCGACCTCGATCACGACAACGACTGCAAGGATCGACTGGTTCGCCAGATCGCGCCGGCCGGTTCGCGCTTCGGGGTCAATGACTGGTCGATCCGAGAAGTCGCGGCCGACTGGCAGGTCAAGGCCCGCAAGCGGATCGCAAACACCGATCTCATGCTCGTCATCTGCGGCGAGCACACCGACGTTGCGGCGAGCGTCAACAACGAGATCGTGCTCGCCCGTGACGCGAACAAGCCGTATCTCTTGCTCGACGGCCGGGGCGGTCGCGCCAAGAAGCCGAAGACCGCGCTCGAGACGGATCGTGTCCTCGACTGGAACCCCAGCAGCGCCCGGTCGCCGGTCGGGTCCTCGACGCGCGCGACCGTTCGCTGACCCGAGCACCTGCCTCCCGGTTGAGGTGCGGCCGGCGGCCGCGTAGCGTTGAACCGCCGGCCGCGCCCCGACGTATCCATCACGTCAAGGGCAACGAGCCCGTGCGTGGTGTCTGGGAGGTCTGTCGTGCGTCGTTCGATCCTGTTCCCGGTGCTGGGGCTCGCGTGCCTGCTCGCGACCGCGGTCGGCGGTGTCGCGCTGGCGGGTGCGGCCACGGTTCCGACCAAGACCGTCACGATCACCGGAACGGCCTGCCCGGGCCACGCGGAGTTCTGCTACAAGGGCGGGACGGTCACGGTGAAGCCGGGGACCAAGGTCGTCTGGAAGAACGCGTCGGTCGCGCCGCACACGGTGACGCGTTGCGACGTGGCGGACTGCAAGGTGAACGGGGGCACGGGCAAGGATCCGAAGCTGGCGAGCGGCACGATCAACGCCGGCAAGACCTACTCGTTCACGTTCCACAAGACCGGCACCTACCGCTACTACTGCAAGGTCCACGGTTACTCGTTGATGCACGGCGTCATCACCGTGAAGTGACGATCGCTGTCGACGCGGTGCTGACGGCGGTATAGAGCGCCGTCGCGCCCGGCGCGGGCGTATCATCCGCAGATGCCGCGTAACGGCATAAAATGGTCAGTGTGCAGCTGCGAGAGGAGAGCCGGCCCGGCGCGCCCAACTTCGCGGCGCCGGCCGAGACCGCGCCGGTCTCTCGAACATGGCGTCTCGGTCATCAGCCGGCGCTCGACGGATTGCGTGGCGTCGCCATCGCGCTCGTCGTGGCTTATCACCTCGATCCGCGCCTGCTGCCGGGCGGGCCGATCGGTGTCGACCTGTTCTTCGTGCTCTCCGGGTTTCTCATCACGTCATTGCTGATCGGCGAGCAGGTCTCGACCGGTCGCATTCACCTGCGCGCGTTCTATGTCCGGCGCGCTCGCCGGCTGTTTCCCGCGCTGGCCGTGTTTCTCGTCGTCGTCGGTGCCGTCTTGCTCGCCGAGCATGCGTGGAGCGCGTTCTTCACGCTCGGCTACGTCGTCGGCTAGGTCGCGAACTACGCCTGGAACGCGAACCACTTGGCCGCTCCGGTGCAGCACTGCTGGAGCCTCTCGATCGAAGAGCAGTTCTATCTCGTGTGGCCGGTCGTCCTCGTCGCGTTGCTCCGATTTCGCAACCGCTGGCTGACCACGGCGTCGGTCGCGGCGTTGATCGGCGCGGTGTTGATCCACCGGATCGCCGGCAACAGCCCCACGCAATCGATCCTCACCACCGACTTGCGCGCCGACGGGCTCCTGGTTGGATGTCTGCTCGCATGCCTGTTCGCCTGGTTCGGCGCGGTCCGGTGGTCGTGGTGGCCGCTCGCGCTGGGCGCGTGCCCCTTCTTGGTCGCGCAGGTCTGGGAGGGGAACGATCTGCGCGGGTTCGGCTACACCGCGGTCGCCGTGCTCTTCGCCTTCGTGCTCGCAGGCTCGATCACGTGCGAGCCGCTGAGACGAGTGTTGGAGATCGGGCCGTTGCGATGGCTCGGCCGGATCTCGTATTCGCTGTACCTCTGGCACTACGTGGTGATCTACGTGACCAGATTCAAGAGCCCGGCGGGGATCGCGCATGCGACCGTGATCAACTCGCTGGTCGCCCTCGCCGTGAGCCTGGCCCTCGCCGTCGCGTCGTACGAACTGGTCGAGAAGCCGTTCATGCAGCGGCGGCGCATCGCCGCGAATGCCTGATCATCTCTCAGTGCGACCGACGGGTCAGATCGCTCGTGACCTTCACGCCCGCCCGCGTGAGTGCACCGAGGCTCACGTATCGCTGACCCATTGTCCACGCAAACGGCCGGTCCGACGCCGTCGTGTCATTCTGAATGGGTTGCGCGAGCGACAACGTCGCCGGATCGTCGGGCGCGGAGAGAAGGAAGATTTGGTGCTGGTTTCCCTCCTTGCGGATTCCCTCGGCCAGCTCGGTCTCGATGACTTCGGCAACCAACTGGTCAGTCTCGGTGCTGGTCTTGCGTACTGAAGCCTCGGCGTGCGTGAACTTGACCATCTGCTCCCGGTAGCGGATGCACGGCACGTGCGTCTGGATGGCGCTCTCGGCGTAGAAACCCAAGTGAGTGAGACCGTCGCGAAACGTTCGGCCTGCCTGGCAGATGTAGACGCTGCGCTTGAGGTACTCGGGATAGGCGAAGCGAGCAGCCACAATCACGACGTCGTCGCTGTCCACGAGCCCGTCGTTGACGAGCAGTGCCTGCAACTCGTGGAGAAGGAACCGCGCCTGCTCCGAGACAAGGCCGGTTTGGTCGGTAACCACCTCTTCGACGGCGTCGTAGAGAGACTGAAAGTTGAACCACACGACACGCGGATCGCCGAGGGTCGAGATGACTTCCGGTTGTTGCGGGTCCGGCGTCACGACGAAGAGGCGCTCGGTCGTGCCCTCGGAGTCCAGGTTGACAAGATGCTCGCGGAGTTGCTGCTCACCGACGGAGTTCCGTTTGGTCTTGGTCTCGAACCAGTACGCGAACCGAGCCGAGATCTTGGCATCAGGTACCGAGTGTCCCTTGCCGGGCGGCTGGTTCGTGAACGACAGCATCTCCAGTGACGACTCCTCCGTCGAGGCTGCCAAGATCCTCTCCAGGAGCGACAGGTCGATGCGTTCGAAGACCGCCAGCATCGATGAGGTGACACGGTTCTCGCCCTGTCGGTATGCCGAGAAGAGCGGGTTCTTCGCCATGGTTGGTTGCCTCCCTTGGATCGCTCGCAACGGGGAGCGGCATGTCCTCTCATCGACAACGGCAGAAACGGCTTGAGGGTGGGCCTGTGCCCGGTCGAGGGCAGAATCTTTCGATCCGACCCAACCTTTCCGGGTAGTCGAAGCTGTTACCAGACGGAATGATCGATCACGACCGGGCGCAGCATGAGACAACGGCGAGGGGGCAGCGATCGGGCGGCGGTCGAGGAGCTCTTTCGCGAGGAGTACGGCCGGCTCGTGATCGTGTTGAGCGCGCAGCTTCGCGACCGCGGAGCCGCGGAGGAGTGCGCCCAGGACGCGTTCGTGGAGGCCGTCCGGCACTGGAACAAGTTGCGCACCTACGACGATCCGAAAGCTTGGCTGTGGCTCGTCGCGCTGCGGCGAGCCGCGAAATGGCGCAAGCGGCAAGGCCGCGAGCCGGCCGCGCCACCGTTGACCGCGGCCGCACCGGAGCTCGACGTACTGATTGATCTGCACGACGCGATCCGAGCGCTTCCCGAGCGTCAACGCGAGGTCGTCACGCTTCACTATTTCGCCGACCTCAGCATCTCGGTGATCGCAACCCAACTCGGAATATCCACCGGGACCGTCAAGTCCCAACTGCACGACGCGCGACTTGCGCTGCGAGGCGATCGACATGAACAACCTCAATGAGCCGTTCGAAGCCGAGCTCGGCCGAGCCCGGGAGGCGGTCAGCTCTCTCGCGCAACACGTGGATACCGAGGCCGCGTGGAACGTCGTGTCGGCGGCCGTCGAACGCGTGCCGCGCGCCCGGGCGCTTCGTCGCGCGCAGCTCGCGGCGGCCATTGTCACCGTCGTCGCGGTCGTGGGCGTGGCCGTCTACACGCGGCATTCGGGTCCGAAGCCGTCGGCAGTGATCTCGCACGCGGCGCAACACGAGCCGGCGCTGGCGGATTGTGCGCTGCCGCCACTGCCGGTTCCCGGGACCGTGCACACCGCGGGCAATCTCGACCTCGCGGGCCCGGCGGTCTCGTCGCTGCGCGGCGGCGCGGCGCGGGCGCCGTTCGAGCTCGGCGGCGGTGAGCTCACCGTGTCGCCTCCGCGTGCAGGTGACAAGCCGACGGTGACGGCCGAGCAGGCGGAGTGCGCG